>DASQZP010000452.1:0-5672 GCA_035638655.1 Bacteroidales bacterium | reverse complement strand
ATGATCACTTACCCTTCTACACACGGGGTTTTTGAACCTGAGGTGAAAAAGATGATAGACATCATACATACCAATGGCGGTCAGGTTTATATGGACGGAGCCAATATGAACGCGCAGGTTGGGCTTACCAATCCGGGCGTGATCGGTGCTGATGTCTGTCATTTGAACCTGCACAAAACATTTGCCATTCCTCATGGTGGTGGTGGCCCGGGTGTTGGTCCCATTTGTGTGGCTGAACACCTGGTAGAATACCTGCCGGTTCATCCGGTGGTTGAAGTGGGCGGTAAAGAAGGAATTGGTTCCGTGTCTGCTGCTCCCTGGGGAAGTGCAAGCATTCTGGTTATTTCCTATGCATATACAAAGATGCTTGGTGGGAATGGACTTACTGAGGCTACAAAAATGGCTATTCTGAATGCCAACTACCTGGCTGCTATGCTAAAGGATTATTATGATATACTTTATACAGGCAAAACAGGTTTTGTGGCACATGAAATGATCCTGGACTGCCGTAAATTCCGTCCGGATACCGATGTCACCGAAGCAGATATTGCCAAGAGACTAATGGATTATGGTTTTCATGCACCAACCCTCTCGTTTCCGGTTCATGGTACTTTAATGGTTGAGCCTACTGAAAGTGAATCACTGCAGGAACTTGACCGGTTTGTGGAGGCCATGATTTCTATCTATAACGAGATTATAGAAATTAAGGAAGGACGGTTAGATAAGCAGGACAACATGCTAAAAAATGCACCACATACGGCTCTTATGGCTACTGCTGATAAATGGGAGCATCCGTACAGCAGGCAAAAGGCTACCTATCCGGCAAGCTGGGTAAGGGAGAATAAACTCTGGCCGTCAGTTAGCAGGATCGATGATGCCTATGGAGATCGCAACCTTGTGTGTACCTGTGCGCCCATTGATGAGTATCGCAAAGAAATAAATGTTGTGGAACCAGATTAGTTGATTTTTTATCCATAAAGTAGTTGTAGATGCCCTGATTATCAATGTGTAATTGGGGCGTCTTTTTTATGGGGTATTAATACTTGTTATTATTGGCGTTAATTTGTATGATTTATTTATAACATTGACAGACTCCAGCCTTTTTCATGCTCGTGTCTGACGATTTAAAATAATCCGTACCGCCTCGCGTATTGAACAGCCTCTGCTGAATTTTTTACATTTAGCTTCTTCAATATCTTTTGACGGTGTGTATTCACTGTATGTGTACTGATAAACAGACTATCTGCAATCTCCTTACTGGCCATGCCTTCTGATATAAGACCGAGTATTTCCTTTTCTCTTACAGATAAATTTCCTTCTTTCTGATCATGTGGAAAGTGAAAGGATTCACCGGTTTTAAAGTTGTACATATTGTTTTTCAAAGGCAGAGTGATATCCTGGTTGGGGGACAGGTCCATTATACAAAGGGCCAGCCAGATATTACCATGTTTATCCAGTTCAAGTGCCTGAAACTGCTCAATTACCCTGATGTATTTGCCTGTGCCATCCCTGATCCTGTATTCATTGATTAATTTGAATTCTTTTCTCTGTTCAGGTGGTAATGAAAAACCCAGCCTGAGGAAATAATTTCCAATTTTTGTAGCTGCAAGGAAATCATCCGGATGGACTTTACTGTTAAAATAAGCATTTCCCTCTTGATGTGCTTCGGTTATGTTATACTTAAAAAGCTGTTCGAAATGGGAGGATAAATAAATGTGTTTTTGCCTGAAAAGGTCAAAAATGGATATGGAACTGTTTTCAACAACATTTAGTTTGTCCAGAAATTCAATATGTTTATCCAATAGTGAATAATCCAGATCAGCTTCAATAAAATGCTGACTGTTCAGTGTTTCATAATATTCCTTAAAGACTGCTTCCCTTTCGTTCATTGCAAAATAATGATTAATCAGTATTGCTATCAATTTTTCTGATTATGAACTTTGTAAAGATAAAACGAAAATATAAAAACATGATGAAAAAGCTCATTTTTGCGGGGTATCTGTTGTGTTTCTCATTCGTCTCTTTTTCTCAGACTATTTATCAAACCATTAAGGGCAGGGTCTACGATAATGAGTCACATCAGGGATTGCCGGGAGCAACAGTGGTTATAACAGGATCGAATCCGCTCATTGGTACGGTTACTGATCTGGATGGATATTTCAGGCTCGACAGCGTTCCGGTTGGCAGGACAGGAATTGAGGTGAGCTACCTGGGATATGGGGATGTTAATATTTCTGCAGTGCTGGTAAGTTCAGGAAAGGAGATGGAAATAAATATTCCTTTGAAAGAAAAATTTACAGCTCTTGATGAAGTGGTCGTGAAACCTGGTGGAAAAAGAGATAGAGCAATGAACCGGATGGCTACCCTTTCAGCAAGGACTTTTTCAGTTGAAGATGCCCAGCGGTATGCAGGGGGAATGGATGATCCGTCAAGACTGGCATCATCTTTTGCCGGGGTAGTACCCAATACAATTGATAACAACGAAATCGTAATCAGGGGAAATGCTGCCAGGGGCATCCTGTGGAGACTTGAAGGAGTGGAAATACCTGCCCCAAACCATTTAGCCGGACTGTTTTCAGGTGGTGGTGTAAATACCATGTTTAGCAGTAATATGCTTGCAAACTCTGATTTTCTTACCGGTGCTTTCCCCGCTGAGTATGGCAATGCTCTTTCTGGTGTATTCGATATTAAGTTGCGCTCTGGCAACTCCGATAAGAGAGAGTATGTATTTCAGGCAGGGACCAGTGGTATTGATCTGTCGGCAGAGGGTCCCTTTGTTTCAGGGGAAAAGGCATCATACCTGGTTAACGGCAGGTATTCAACCTATGGTCTGATTCAGAATCTGGTCCCCCAGGTAACCGGACTCCCGGTTTATTCCGATCTGAATCTGAAATTGAATTTTCCATTCAGAAAATCCGGAGCACTTTCTTTATGGAGTATAAATGGAACAGGCCGCATCCGATACGGTAATGAGAAAGATACTTCAAAATGGGAAACAAGTTACGATAGCTATGACTACGACATACATTACAACCTTACTGCTTCCGGTATAAATTACAGGAAAATCCTGAACAATGACTCATATTTATTTGCATCTGCATATTTTACCGGTACCCGGTATCTGAACAGAAACAGTTTTTTCAGACCTGATCTTACTGAAATTCAAGTTGCCAATCAGGATGAAATAAATATGAGAACTGGTTTTTCTTCTTATATAAATCATAAATTCGGTAGCAGACATACAAACCGCACAGGGTTTACAATAGACAGGCTGAATTATAATTATCATATTACTGCAAATAGCGATGTGGCTCATTCTGATACTGCTGATTTTCATGTAAACAGCAACGGCCATGCTTATTTATTGCAGTTTTATACTCAGTCAGGTTATTATCTTTCCTCAGACATTAAAATAAATGCCGGGATACATTTTACTTATTTTGGACTGAACAAAGAATTATCATTTGAACCCCGGTTTGGAGTAAACTGGCAGCTGGATAACAGGCAAACGCTGAGTTTTGCCTGCGGCAAGTACAGCAGACCTGAACCCCTGCGTATTTATCTGATGTATGTGCCTGTTAACGGTCGTGTGCAGGAAGTTAACCGGAACCTGAATATTACAAAAGCGCTTCACTTTGTACTTGGTTACGATTTAAAAACAGGCGCTGCCTCCCATCTTAAAATTGAACCCTATTTACAGCGACTTTATGATGTACCTGTTATCCCGGATAGCTCTTTCTCTATGATTAATTATAATAACGAGATGTTTTTTACTTCCCGGCTGGGGAATACCGGAACAGGAAGAAATGTTGGAATTGATCTCACCTTCGAACGCTTTATGAGTGCCGGGTATTATTACCTTTTTACTGTTTCATTGTTCGATTCAAAATACAAAGGTGGTGACAAGATTCTTAGGAATAGTCGTTATAATCAGCATTTTGTTATTAATCTTCTCGGGGGAAAGGAATGGCAGACGAACAAGAGCAATACATTCAGTCTGAATGGTAAATTTACAATTTTGGGGGGTAAAAGATATTCTCCTGTTGATATAGCTCAATCCCAACAAAGCCGATTTGTGGTTTATGATAACAGCCGGATCTATGAAAAACAAACCCCCGCAAACCTTTATCTGGATGTTTCTCTGAATTATGTCATTAACAAACCAACATTCTCTCATACCTTTATTTTGCAGGTAAAAAATCTGCTGCTTCAAAAGGAATTTTTAGGGCATGCTTTTAACTACAGAAATAATACTGTTGAACCTTATGAATTGACGCTCATGTTTCCTTACCTGAGTTACAGGATTAGTTTTTAATTAAAATCCGTTCCGGCTTCGACGTGGGCCCGTCATCGCTTCGACGGAGATTCGTCTTTTTATCCTGTCCGGAATATCCTTGTTTTTTATAAGGAATTTCGTATTTTTATTACAAAGTATATTTATATGAAAAGCCGTACCTGTCCGCGTTGCGGGTATACATATTCATTAAGAGAATATTACAGTGAACTTTTTTTGAAGCATCCCAAATCTGACTGGAAGTGTAAACAATGCCGCACGAGCATTTCTTTTGATCACTCGTGGAGAAAATCCATCACTATGTATTCAATGATCGTCATCATGTTGTTGCCGGTTCTTATTTTTATATTTGATACTACACTTCTTCCCAGCCTGATTCTGATTTTTTTTGATATGCTATTTGCCATTTTCCTGTTTAGTTTTGACAGGCTTTCCTATCCGGAGGAATAATAAATTGTTCTTTAATCATTCATGGTTCACTCTCCAAAAGGTGTATGTTACTAATCAGAATGTTAGGAATTTCTTTCCTGATTCCTTAACTTGAATTTTATTTCAAACCTTAAATTCAAAAATCTATGAGCAGAATGAATTTTCTGGTGGTGGTACTATTATTATTTTCCATACACCTGAAGGCCGGAGAGGCCAAGCTATTGCGGCAGCCTGCCGTAAGTAATAACATGGTAGCATTTGCTTATGCCAATGACATCTGGACGGTTGATCTCAGTGGGGGAGAAGCCCGTCAGTTAACAACCTTCCGGGGAAGGGAATTCAATCCAATGTTTTCTCCCGATGGAAAGTGGATCGCTTTTAGTGGAGCTTATGACGGGAATGTAGATGTTTACATGATTCCTGCCACTGGCGGTACTGTTAAAAGACTCACCTGGCATCCGGGGAGTGATATCGTGAGAGGATGGACATCTGATGGGAGGGTGTTGTTTACTTCCGGCCGTGAAAGTGCCCCAATTGGTTATCCTAAATTTTATACCATTTCACCAGATGATGCTTTTCCTAAAGCAATGCCTGTGCCAAGAGGTTACCGTGGATCATTTTCACCAGATGGAAAACAGTTTGCTTATGAACTGGTATCTCCATGGGACGAGGAATGGAGAAATTACCGGGGCGGACAGAACAAGCCTGTCTGGGTAATGAACATGGAAGATTACAGCATTACCAAAGTGCCGGATGAGAAGAATGTACGTAATCTTTTCCCTGTTTGGCTGGATAATACATTGTATTTCTTATCTGATCGTGATTTTGGTATGAATCTGTACAGTTATTCATTTTCAGACCAAAAACTAATCCAACTTACTCACTATAAGGAATATGATATTAAATACCTGAGTGCTGGCGGAGGGAAACTTACCTATACTTACGGTGG
>DASQZP010000451.1:0-2267 GCA_035638655.1 Bacteroidales bacterium | reverse complement strand
CAGGATGGGTCCCCTGATCTGAATCTGAAAAACTACCATCCAGTTTTTTATTTGAAAATTTAATTGACAAATAACCATTCGAAACTAATTCCGGATCATTGATTTCCAATGTTTGCCCGTCTGACCAAAAAAGGGCCCTTTTATCACCATTTTCAAAAAGGTTCACCAAAGTAGGCAGGCACCTGTTGATACCCCACTGAGCGTTAAGTCCAACGGTGTCATGAGCGGGAATTGACCCTCCTCCCAAGGCACCCGCGATTAAATAGGAAGTTCCCCCCCAGGATTGTGTTTGGGCACCATCAAACATTAAAGGGAAAATAATTTCAGGGCTTTTATTATTGTCAGCAACAAAATTCTGTCGTTGATTTTCAGCCAATTCGTAAGGGCCTGCAATAACTTCTTCCAGTGCTGCTAAAGCCTCTGCATAATGGTTTTGCTTAATATACACCTCAGCATTCATATATAATTTTGCCAGAAGCATATAGGCTGTAATTTTGTTCGCTCTACCATAGATGAAGGGAGCATCCTGAAGCACTTCTGATTCTTGTCCTCCGGTAGTAATGTCAATCAATTCATTTTCAATGTATTCAAATAATTGCAAACTATCAGCACGTTGAGGAAAGAAGGCACCGGGTAAGTCATCTTCTGTAACAAAAGGAGCAGTACCAAACAAATCCAGAGCATGCCAATATGCCATTGCCCTGAGAAACCTTGCTTCCGGTATCATTTTGTCTACTTCAGGATTACCGCTACCTTTAGCTAATCTGATAAACTCATTACAGGTAACAGCAAAGTATATTACTCGGGAGTGAAGGATTTTCAAGTATGAATTGGTAGCCCCCCAAGTCTGGAAATTAAATTCAGGCAAACCGGCTGCAATATCCCCTCTGGATACAGTCTCATCAGTTGATATTTGCTGCGCGTTCCACCATGATCTCATATATGTGGAAAAGCCTTCATCGAGTCCTTGAAAATCCGCATCTCCGTTAGGACCAATCCTGCCACTAAGTAATAAACTTGTATAACATCTTGCCAGGCCACCTAAATAATCATCCGTTGTTTCATATACATTTTCAGAATTAATTACATTCGGATTTATCGGAACAACGTTTAAATCCTTGTAACAGCCACTAGATAAAAGTATTGTGAATGTTATTATTAACAATATATAAAATATTTTATTTTTCATTTTCATATCTCCTATTAGTTAGAAATTAAAACCAAGACTTACCAAGAATTTACGAGACCTAGGATACTGATTATTGTCAACCCCTCCCTGAACTTCGGGGTCCAGACCTTCATAATTGGTTATTATAAAAGCATTGAGGACAGTAATAGCAAGCCTTGGACTGATTTCTTTTATAACATTTTTAAATGTGTACCCAACAGAAATATTGTCCATTTTGAAGAATGAAGCGTTTTGAACAAAGATATCGGAATATGGTTGGCTATTCTCAAATCCGATTTCCATGGCTTGTTTTGTTACGTTGACAAAATAAAGACTATTTGCATACAAACCTTGAAGCGGAAAAGACTGAATATTGTTATAATTATAGTTGCCAAGACTAATTCTTCCTGCGAATGAAAAATCAATATTTTTATAATTTAATCTTGAATGTATACCTATAAGATAATCCGGATCGGGGCTATGGTTATGATATTTGTTGAAAATATTATTGGTTATAACCCCACCTTCTCCCGTACGGTCAACATAAACACCTTCTAAGGGGGCTCCATTTTCATCATAGACTTGCTGGTACGTGAAATATGCATTGGGTTCATGGCCAACTGAATGAATTTGTATAAATGTGCCCAGTCCGCCACTAGCAACCTGGTTTCCTGTTTCAACTCCTGCACTGGACGGATTGTCGGTCTGATACAATTTTGTGATTTCTCTTTTATTATAAGTCAGGTTAGCACCAAGGCTCCAGTAAAAATTTTGATTTGATATCGGTCTGTAGTTAAGTGAAACTTCGTAGCCTTTAATACTCATATCACCAACATTCGTAAGAATATAATTACCAAAATTACTGCCGTCAGCTATCGGAACAAGGTTTAAAAGGTCTTTTGTTTCTCGGCTATAAATATCAACGGTACCTGTCAGTTTATTTTTCCATAAACCAAAATCCAGTCCGATATTATATGTAGTCGTTTCTTCCCACTTTAAATTTGCATCATATGCTTCCGGGCGGCGGATTCTGACAAGTGTACCTCCCGGGCCTATCGGATAATTGGAATATCCTTCACCCAACCCGTATTTGGCTATA
>DASQZP010000450.1:0-2607 GCA_035638655.1 Bacteroidales bacterium | reverse complement strand
TATGTATTTTCATAGTTTGTAGATTACTCACTCGCTCGTTTTTTAACTGACGCATAACAATTGTGTATGTATACCATTAGTGTTATTTCTCCTTTGTGTTTGTTAAAAAAGTAGTGTTATTCCGTGATAATGGGTGTAAATGTATACTTTTTTATCCATCCGGATCATCCATGTCATCCAATGGATTTTTAAAGCGATTCATATCTGTATTGGTAACATGTGTATATATCTCTGTGGTTTTTGAACTGCTATGTCCTAACCATTCTTGTATGTATCTTAAATCGGTGCCTTGTTCCAGGTAATGGGTCGCAAAACTATGACGCAGGATGTGTGGATATACATTCTTCCTGATACCAGCTCGCTCTGCTGCAGCCTTCACTACCCTTTCAACACTTTGCGGACTGTAGGAACCCTTTCTGCTTCCTTCAAAAAGCCATTTGTCAGGCTTCATCTCCTTAAAATACTTTCGCAAGGTTGACAAAATATTCTTTGATAATGGTACATACCGGTCTTTTTTGCCTTTTCCCTCTCTTATCTTTATCATTCCTCTCTCCGGATCAACATCTGCTACCTCGAGCCTGCACACTTCTCCTCTTCTTAAACCACACGAATATAAAATCATTAATATACTTTTGTGCTTTGAGTTCTTTGTTAGCCTGATCATCCTGAATACTTCTTCTTTGCTTAGCACATCTGGTAACTTTTTCGTTTTTTTTGGGCGGGGTATATCAATTCTTTGCTTTTCCCTGCCCAACACTTTTTCATAGTAAAATTTAATTGCATTGATCCTCAGATTCTGTTGCGATGCAGATATCTTATCATCTTTGACCAGTTTCAGTATATACTCATTTATCTCATCAATAGTTATATTTTCCAGCTCTCTTCCTGCAAATGAAGCCACAAAACCCCTCATATATGAGGTATAATTTCTTATGGTATTTTCACTATAACGTTTTTGTTGTAGCTTCTCGAGGTAACCTTCCGGCAGCTGCTGCACGTTTTTGCTTTTTTCGGGTCGCTCTGCTTGTTGAGTTTTTCTGGCCTTTGGGAGCGCTGAATAATCAATATATGCAAGGGGTTTTAATTTCTTAAAAAATTCATTGAGTATAAATTCTGAATGAGGCTGATACCACCATCCGTTCGTTTGACTCCATCTTACCCCCGGTAATGCCTTTATCTGTTTGATTATTTCTTTATTGTAGGCAAAACTGAAAATTACAACATCCTTATTGCGATGATAGCCTTCTGTACATATAATGGTTGGTTTCATACCCTTTTTATTTGTGCTGAATATTCAGAAATACCTTTAAATCCAATATGTCATTTAATATTTCCCTGTTTAATTGGTGGTGTTAACTCTTTTTGTAATTAAATAATGAGTAAATAAAAAATACATATTTATTCCTGCTTTTCCAAAGCTCCGCCCCCTCAGTCCCATTGCCGTGACGTAGAAAGAATGTCTGTATGTATTATTCCATGGGGTTTTCAACTCTATCCGGACAACCTACCCGTTCATTGTATTTGTTTTTTTCCGCTCTTGTCTGCTGCCTGATTTTTTCTCCCTCTCCCCCGGAACTTTTCAGCATTAAATATACGAGGGAGGCATGGTTTATGCAAATAATTTGGGATTTAATTTGTAGTGCTGGTAATTTTACTATATTGGAGGGATTGTAGTCCGACGAAAGACGGAAGACGGAAGCCAGAAGACCGAAGTCAGTTTCCGGTAATTATTGAATAGCAGCACGTTGTAGAGACAATACACGTATTGTCTATGTAAAATAATTAAGGTGAGAAGTGAGTTGGGAGTTAGGAGTTCACGTTTCCAGCACATAGATTAATGCCAGACAAAACCGGTCCAAAGGACCTGTATATATCCGTTTCGGACCTTCTATTGATAAACCACAGATAAAGTCTTTGCCCGTAAAGACGCACGGCCGTGCGTCTCAGTATGATCTCGCAGCTATACTATTAATTTTCAATTGCCTTTATCCTGCTAATGAATCCGGATATCGACCAATTCGAAACCTGACATGTATCGTTTTCCTGGTATTGGAACAGTCTGATGTAAATAAAATTAAACTGCCCTTACAGTGCGCATGTGTTTTTTTGTGTTCATTTACCCAGGGCGTTGCTACTGGGCTGAAATAAGCTGCCCTTACAGGGCGAGTAAACAACCTGAAACAATTTGAAACAATTTGGAACTTCTGGCTTCGGATCCGCTCAGCCAACTATTTTTAACAATATCAATCTCTAAACAACTAATCGCCTGTCAGTTCCCGGAACAATTAACATCCGATTCCATCCGCCGCATAATCAACATACGGTTTCAAAATAAACATTACGGATGCGGCGTGATGCATGGGTGCACCGTTAATCCCCGGGCTGACACCCGGGGCTACTAAGATATCGCACCTAACGGCGCTGGTATTAAGTTAATATAAAAGCTTTCGTCTTCGGTTTCTTGACTTCTCACCCTTACTCTAAAAAATTCACTAAACACTCTACATCGGATTCTACCATAATGTCGTCACTACGTGACTTGCAGCGTTTATCAATTTTTGATATCGCTAATGCGAGTCAACCACATCAATCCTTGCCTTCGGAAGG
>DASQZP010000449.1:0-5879 GCA_035638655.1 Bacteroidales bacterium | reverse complement strand
GGGTGCTAACCGGCTCTTTACCCATTTGTCATTTTTTTTATAATAAATAATCCTGTCATGCAATCGCCGTGGCCTTCCCTGCCAAAACTCTATTTGGTCCGGTACCACCCTGTACCCTCCCCAGAAATCAGGAAGAGGAACGTCACCTTTTTTATATGCCGTATTCATTTCCTCAAATCGTTGTTCCAGGTCTTCACGGTTTTGAATTTCTTCACTTTGATGAGAAGCCCAGGCTCCTATCTGGCTCTCATAGGGGCGGCTATGAAAATATTCTTCAGACTCTTCTTTACTGACTTTTTCGGCCATTCCTTCAATCCGCACCTGACGCTCAAGTTCAGCCCAATAAAATACCATTGCTACAAAAGGATTTTCCTGAATATCAAGGCCTTTTCGGCTTTCATAATTGGTATAAAATACAAAACCCCGATTATCATAATCTTTAAGTAAAACAATGCGGGCAGAGGGCCTGTTTTTATCATCCACTGTAGCCAATGTCATAGCATTAGGGTCAGTAAAACCCTCATCAACAGCGATAGTGAACCAGCGATCGAATTGTTCAATCGGGTTACCTGCCATCTGTTCTTCCTGAAGACCATCACGGTTATACTCACGCCTGATTTGCATGATATGTTCTGAATCTATTGATCGAATAGCCATTTGTATTTACTTGTAATTTTTATCTGACATTATGTATTCCTTATGATATGAAAATACATGGTATCTTATTTAAAATCCTGAACATTTACCAATTTCCCGTAAAGTCAGGCAGTAACGGCAGTTATATAAAAAAAAAGCCTTCCGGATGGAAGGCTCATACGTTATATATTTTATATTTGAATATCAATCGGCCATGGGCCTCGGAGTATCGGGTGATGACGGTGGTAAGACGGGAAGTTTCAGGGCATATTCCGGTATCTCACCAGTCAGACTTTTCAGGAAGGCTACAATATCATCTGTTTCTTCTGCTGTTAATTTTTGTCCTATTTGGGTTTCCCCCATTATATCAACGGCTGTACGCAAATCCCATACACTTCCGTCATGAAAATACGGATAGGTTCTGTTGATATTACGCAGGATCGGTACCTTAAAAACATACATATCATTTTTATTTTTTGTTATAGCATATCGTCCCTTATCCTGATGATCACTTTTAGTGTACTTCCAGTATGGACCATTAACCAAACCAAATTTTTGAAACATTCCTCCACCGACAGCGGCACCATTGTGACATGTTGTGCAACCTGCATCCATAAATGTTTTTAACCCTTTCTTTTCCCGGGTTGTCAGAGCTTCAACATCCCCGTTGAGGAAACGATCAAATTTGGAGGGGGTCATCAACGTTCGTTCAAAGGCCCCAATAGCATCCGCTATATTATTAATAGTGATATCATTGTGTCCTTCCGGGAATACCTCTTTAAACCTGGCGACGTATTCCGGAATAGAGCTTACCCGGTCTACAGCTATTGCCTTATCCGGCATTCCCATCTCTACAGGATTTAAAATCGGGCCTTTTGCCTGATCTTCAACATCACTGGCCCTTCCGTCCCAGAATTCAGCCACATTCAATGCAGAATTCATAACTGTTGGTGAATTACGGCCACCAAATGTCCAATGGTGTCCCAATGAATTGAAATTATTATCTACCCCGTAGGTGGAAATATTATGGCAGCTGTTACAACTGATGGTGTTACTTTTCGATAATCGCGTATCATAAAATAACATTTTCCCAAGGTCCACCTTGGCAGGTGTCACAATATTTTTAGGATCAGATACGGTATCGGGTAATACTTTAAAAAACTTTTGGGCTTCGGTCAGCAATTGCCGGTTTTCCTGGCTGTTTGCTGTATTAATGGATTGGCCGTCATCAGATGCTCTGTTTTTTTGAATACATGAAAAGGTAATAAATACGGCAGCGAGCAACAACAGCAAAATCATTGACGGCATAATACCATGTTGTCTTTTCATAATAATTCCCTCCTGATGAATAAATAATACTCGTATTTACATCAAATTAATTACAAGGAAAAAATCATTAAACATATAATTTGTCGTTGTTTACACCTTTTTTGCTATTAATATTATATTTATTATGCTTAAAAAAAGTACGGCTTTATTAAAATCATTATCTGTACATCGCACAAGGCCATATTTTATAAAAGCTGGAAACGTATATACTTTATTTTTTTTCCATCAGCGATATGTCTTTTCTCATAGGTTGTTGTTATCGAAGAAAAATCATTCCTATTACTTTGATCATATAGATCATCTGTTGAATGAAGTATTTGAACCGCTTCCTGACCCAACACTTCCAGCGTATATCTGTATAGTTTTTCATCGTCTGTTTTCAGATGAATTACCCCATTCGGCTTCATGATTTTTCGGTATATATCCAGAAAAAAGGGTGACGTCAGACGTTTTCTTTTCTTTGTATCACTGTGGTAAGGGTCGGGAAATGTGATCCATATTTCCTCAATCTCATTTTTATCAAAGAATTTTGCTATAAACTGAACATAGGTACGTAAAAAAGCAGTATTGGCCAATTTTTTCTCCAAAGCCTGTAAAGCGCCTATATACAACCGATCTCCCTTGATATCAACCCCGATAAAGTTTCTTTTCGGAAATTCCTGAGCCAACTCCACCACATATTCACCTTTACCACAACCTAATTCGAGGGTTATAGGATTGTTATTCTTAAAAAAAGAAAGATTCCAGTTACCCGGTTTTATACCCTCGCATTCAAATACATTATCCATCCTTCCGATGGCCTCAAAACGTTCTTCTTTTTTCCGAGACATATTAATCTAAAATTTGCATTTTAAAACACGGGTTGAAAGAATAAAACCACGTTTAATAAATGTCAAGTTCATTTAATAAAGCAACTCTGTATTATAGTGATACAATGTCTTCAGTAATAATCGTATCATAAACGAATATGTATTCCGTTATTATCAATCTAAAAGATTACACAAGAAACTTTCATAGTTTATGCTGAGAAGGACCTCCTTTTTTTTTACAATTATCGTGACTTTGCTTGTATTCCTAAATGGTTGCTCCGGTGACCATTTTGATAATGCCGAGATTAAGGGAACTATAAAAGGAAGCAATGAAAAAGTATTACCCAGAACCGATGTGCATCTATCGCTTTTGGGACAAAACAATACCGTCAGATCCGTAAAAACCAATTCTGATGGTCATTTCAAAATAACGGTTAAGCAGCCGGGATTATACCGTATTCGATTTACCGGGGTTAATCATTTACCCAATGAAACAATCCTAAATCTTCAAAAGTCGGCCAATATAAACATTAATGCATATTTATCCTCCAGCTTTACAAATATGCATTTGAGTAACGTTTTGATTATCGGGACATTCAATAAATTTTCTTATGCTGATGCGATACCTATGAAGAAAAAACCGGATGGCACCTTCGTGGCTACTGTTCCGGCAGATTCCGGCAGGCTGGCTTACCAGATCATAGGTCCTAACCCAAATCACCCCGTCAATGGTACAGAATCTGATTATTATGCATATGATGGTTCTGGAAATTATGTATCGGTTATCAAAACAGACAGCAATAAGAAGTTGGTCGTATTTGATCCCCGAAAACTGAACCCGGCTGATTTAAAACCACGGCTAATTATAACCAAAGGTCCTAAAAACATTAAAGATTTTTCGGAGGCTTACCAAAATTTACTATCCCGACAGAATCAATATATGTCGGCATATAATAAATTTAAAAATGCAGGACATGATCCCGGTTCTTTCTCTTATAATTGGGATAATGATTTGGAGGATATAGCTGCTAAAATTGATCATTCAAACGACACACAGGTAAAACAACTATTACTATTAAGTTACATGGATTTAGGTTTATACGGGGCGCAGAACCAAAATCCCAAATATGCGAAAGAATTATTAAAATCAACTCCGGCTACTTCACCCTTGTGGTCTATTCAGCCTTTGGATATGATTATTTCCGTTGACGCAACGGGTAAGCCAAAAAAATATGATTCGTACCTGGAAGATGCTAAATCCAGGAATAGTGACCGGGATGTTCAGGCAACAGTACTTTTCTATCAATTAAACAAGGCCTACCAATCGGGTAACTATCAACAAGCCAAAGGATTTTATGATCAACTGACTAATAAATATAGTAATTCTCGTTTTGCAGATCTGGCCCAATCACAATTCGCGATGAATCAAAAAGTTGCCGTTGGTAAATCCGTACCTGATTTTAAAGTTACCTCTCTTACTAATCCTAATGTTGTTTACTCAAGTAAGAATATGTTAGGTAAATATTATATGATTGATTTTTGGGCTACATGGTGCGGCCCATGTATAAGGGAAATGGATAACATTACACAGGCTTATAAGAAATACAATGACAAAAATTTCACAGTGTTGAGCCTCTCACTGGATGATTCCCCGAAAGATGTTGAGAAATTCCGAAAAGAACGATACAAAATGCCCTGGCATCATGCATTCCTCAAAGGTGGATTTAATAATAAAATAGCTAAAGAATTTGAAGTCCATGCTATCCCCCGTCCAATACTCGTGAATCCCAAAGGTATTATAATTGCTACAGGTATCGATCTGCGAGGTTCAAACCTTGAGCAAACATTGTCGCATTACATTATAAATAGTAAGAAGTAACGCGAAATTACAGATTCCATATTCCAGGTTTATTCCACTAAAGTTGCCGGTATGGAAACATGAATAACACCCCGTAATTCCCCTTTTTTATAACCCATGGCTCGGTCATTGGGATATAATTTATTGATGGTTTCAACAACATCTTTATCCATTTCTGATGGATAACCGTGACAATTGAGACACATTCCTTCAATGATTAACGGCTTGTAATAGTTATAATATTCGTACACACCATAATTTTTTTTCTCTATATAATTTGATGGTACCACACCTGCATTTTCTTGTTTTGTTTCAAACCATTCCAGGACATAGCGTTCATCTTCATCTGGTGAATTTACAATATTTCTTGTTCGAAGAGAGGTACGTTTAATTAGTATTCCATTTGATAATGCCTTTTGAATACTGTCAGTCAATTCTAATGCTTTTGTATTACATGTAGTTAATGCACCTGCTACCCCCTGCGTTTTAATCTTAGCAGAGAGTTCTGATTTCAAAGTGCTGATAACTTTACTGGAAGCAGCTTCTCCGATATTTACAACTTTGTTATAAACAGGGTCGTCCTGATCTTTTACATTAATAAAGATCACCGTACCAACAGAAAAAGCCGCGAGGAAGATTATGGTATATCCGGTTAGTCTCATATCTCAATTAAATAGTATCCGCATTCTGATTAGATAAATAATATTATTTTCAATTACATATATAAATATAGAAAGTAAATACAGACAATTACTATAAAACTAAAGGCATATTAGAGGATGTTAATAATACGAATTGGGTTATTTACAGCTCTTTTTTTGATTTAGCCAACCCGAACAGATTTTCAATACAGCAACAAAACCACACCAAATTAAATATAATCAATTTCTTATTTGTGATGAGAATTTCATTTCCGCAGGATGAATATTTTTAGTGTTGAAAAAATGAAAACTCTTTGACTTTTGAGTATTGTACATGTTTGGCCATTCCGTTTTAGCTACGGGAGCAATGTACGTTTTACCGTCTCTATTTATATCAAGATGATTTTGGGATGTTATAATCTCGTATGATGAGTTTCCTGGCAGGATCCTTAATTGCACCGGCTGTTTCATCCATTTATCCTGAAATCTAATGATACGAACTTCCCGGTTTGCATTCTTAAAATGCAGGTTATAATTCATCACAGTTGATCCCGCGGTATATTCAGCTGTTACATATATGTTATCAAATTTAGATTGAAAAGATGC
>DASQZP010000448.1:0-2248 GCA_035638655.1 Bacteroidales bacterium | reverse complement strand
GGGCCGGGTTTCAATCGAGTAGCGGCCGTAGGTAATTGAATTTCCAAGTGGCATGATTCTGATCGTATCGGAAAGCGAGAAAGATTGAGCGAATGACTGTGGGTCTATTAAAGCTACCAGGGAAATTATCACAGCGAGCTTTATAATTTGAAATAGTCTACCGTTGTGCCCCATGATCTGATGGTTTTATGTGTAATTATAAATACCTGAAATACTGACCCATAAGGCATCAAGTTACAGCAATATTCTTAATAAAAGACCAAAGAGTCTGAAATGAATTTATATTTTACATGAAAGAGGAATTTTTTTATATAAATGGCTTTCCTCATTATACTAAGCGGTAGTATACTCAACTCATGTGAGTAGATTAGCTGTTTGAAAGGGAGTTTCAGGGTTCTGCGACGTTGAAAAGTTTAGTATATTGCTGCGAGTTAATATAGTTGCCATTAAAGAAGATTCATGGAAATAGACGGGAATATTTTGTTTGTGACAGAAATTTCATTTTATCCGATGTTTGGAGGGGAGAGGATGCGCTCGTATGGTTTGCTGAAAATTCTCAGCCGGACATTCACTCATGTGTATGCCATTACAGGGCTGAAAGAGCCTGACGAATTTATAAAAGAGAAATTTCCGAACGTCACGTTTTTTTATTTTGATTTTAACGGACTTGATTCTAAGGGTAAAGTCATCCGGACTTTCAAGCGTGATGCAGGTCTGGACGGGCTTATTCAACGGGTAATTAAAGACAACAAGATCGACCTTGCTTTTATCGATTACAAATATTATGGTCATTACATAGGAAGCATTAAACATCATAATATCATGGTTGTTTATGGTACACATAACGTGCAATCCAGAATTATTTTGCAAAAGCCGTACAGTAATTTATACGAATACCTGTTTTTAAGATTTTATTATCTTTTATACTATTTACATGAAAAGGTGTTTTTCCCCAAGGCGGATAGAATATTGGCTGTTTCTGAGCATGATGCTGAGTATTATTCTAAATTCATAGGGGAATCCAAAGTTATTAATCTCCCCAATTTTCTCGATGAAGAGATTTACATGGGTCGTGATGTAAAAAAAGAGGATTATATTGTTATGACCGCTAATTTTATTGCTTATCAGAATGATGTTGGCATAAGGTGGTTTTTGGAAAATGTCTGGAATAGTGAGTTGAGAGGGAGGGTTAAGTTAGTTCTTGCTGGTATTGGTTCGAAGGAAGTGTTGGCGGAATTAAGTAAACTGTATGATATGCGGAATATTGAAGCACTGGGAAAGCAGGATGATTTAACGGGGATTATTAAAAATGCCAGACTTGCCATTGTCCCGTTGCTTGACGGAAGCGGTACAAGATTGAAATGTATTGAGGCGATGGCTCTGAAAACCCAGATTATCAGCACAAGCATGGGGGCAGAAGGTATCGATCATAGGGGGAGCATTCTTATAGCAGATGCGCCGGTTGATTTCAGGAATGAAATTCTTGATGTACTTGATAAGAAAAAGGATACGACTGAAAGGGCCTGGGAGATTTTTATGGATAAATATTCCTTTTCCTCCAATCACAAGGTATTTAGAACTATGTTAACAGATATGTTGGACTGACAAAATGGGTTGGGCACCAGTCTTGTAAAGTGACATTAAATATGTTCAGAAAAGTTGTATTCATACTTATTGTTCTGTTATCGCTTGACTTTTTTAAGTTAAGCATTATACCAGATCCTGTTCAAAAGAGTTTTGAATTTTTGGGAATAGGGTTAACGCTGTTTTTTTTCATACTTTATTATTTGTATGACAGGAATCCCGGCATACCGGAAAATTATCAGGGTCCGGTTATAATGATTATTTTGTCTGTCTTCATAAGTATGTTTGGAGCGATGAATTATCACGAGCAATCGTTTGGTCTTACACTTTGGGGCGAACGGTTTGTTTTTTTCTACTTTTTTTATTTCCTCCTTAGCAAATTACGGATTGAACCGGATTACATAATCAGGGTGGCCGTTATTATTGGCTTTTCCTATATGTTTATTTACATGGCTCAGTATATACTGTTCCCACGGGAGATATTATCAGCCAGGATGTTTATGGATCGTGGTACGCTCAGGATATTCATGCCCGGGTCTAATTATCTGGTCTTTGGTTATTTTATATGTTTATATTACTTTTTCAGGAATTATCGGAAGATCTATGTGATCTATCTGATTCTCTCCCTTGTTATATACATTTTATTAGGAACAAGGCAGGTCTT
>DASQZP010000447.1:0-3996 GCA_035638655.1 Bacteroidales bacterium | reverse complement strand
CCTTCATATTTTTCAAAATGCTTCCGTAAAAAATATGGAATAGTCCCTTCCGAGCTGGTACAGCAATAACCTGTGTTGATTATACATTCCTGATAAAATATATCTCTGAACCAAAATTGCTTGCATAAGAACCAATTGTGCTATTGAAGGATAGTTACTTACCGTAAATTTGATATCAAACCTTTAATAGTCAAAAATTATGAAAAAGCAATTTATTATTCTATTCGCACTTTTAATTGTCAGCGGCATAATAAGTGCACAAACGCCGGCTCCTGAAAAAACAACACTTTTTGAAAGATTAGGTGGAACAACAGGCATAACTGCCATTGTTGACGATGTAATTGAAGCACACATGAATAATCCGGAAATTAGTGCCCGATTTAAACCTTATATGGATGAACCGGAGAGATTAGCAAAAATCAGAGAACATACTATCGAATTTTTCAGTGCCGGAAGTGGTGGTCCGGTGGAATATAAAGGCAGAGATATGCCGACCACGCATAAGGGAATGAATATCAGCGCTGCAGAATATATGTATGTAATTGACGATATTATGGGAGTGCTGGAAAAACATAAAATTGATGTTGAGTCAAAAAAGGATGTACTGGCTATTCTCTGGTCGCTAAAAGAGACAATTATAACTAAATAAACTAAAATGGAGGATCAAAAATGAAAATTGCAAAAGAAAGCATTGAAGTGAGAATGAAGATTCCCGGTGCTGTTATCCGTCAGCAAACAGAATTTGGTGATGCATCCGGAGCAGGTAAAATAAGCTGTGAATATTTCAGCCTTTCTGCAGGAGTAGATACCACCCCGCTTTTTATGGGGCTGGAAGGAAACTTATGCCAAAGTCCACACTGGGGTTATGTTTTAAACGGAGAACTCACAACAACTAATGCAGATGGTGTTCAGGAAACTGTAAATGCAAATGATATGTTTTATTGGCCTGCCGGACATAATGTTAAGGTTAATGCAGATGCGGAGATAATCATGTTCAGTCCTCAGCATGAACACATTCATGTAATAAATCATATGATTGAGAAGACCAGGACATAAGATTATCAAAGAAAGACCGATGATCTTCACAGAAACCCTCTCTGGCGCGGACAAGTTGTCCGTGCCGGTTATTCTTTCTTCTGCCAGAATGTTACAAATGGTGCTGGCAATACAGTTGGTTCAGATGGGATTTATTTTTGATTAGACGCGATGAATCGCGTCTCTACAGCGCATCTCCTCAACCCCTCAACCCCTCAACAACTCCTCAACTCAATTATTCCCCCTAATTTAACGGGCATGCCGGAGTCTTTTTTCCTAAGTTACTCCCTCACACCTGCCATGCCACGGGCTGGTCGTGATCCTTACCCATACGAGGCCCTCGCACATGCCAAAGACAAGATTCCAACTTCGGTCTTCGGTCTTCTGACTCATCTCAACCCCTCAACTCCTCAACTTCTAAACCCTCCACTTCTCCACTTCTCAACTCCTCCACTTCTTCTCCACTTCTTCTCCACTTCCCCCCACAAGCTACCGATGTAAGGCTCCGGAGCCTGGATTTAACAACCTTTTCGATTTCACCTGAGTAAGCAATATCCCGATAAAAACAATTGCCAATCCGGTTATATCCATAATTGTAAGTGTATCGCCAAAGGCTAACCAGGCCATCAGCATTGTAACCGGGGGACCAAAATAAAACAGACTGGCAACACGGGTAGCATCCATTCGTTCGATTAAACGCCACATCAAGGCGTATGCGGCTAACGATACACCCAATGTTAACCATATCATGGTGTAGATAAATTTGGGTTCCCACCTGGTCTGCAGCTTCTCTGCAAAAATGGCCGGGATAGCCAGTGCCAGGGTAGTTGCCAGACTCTGGTAAAAAAGTGTCAGATCAAGCGGTAAATGATGGTTTGAATTTTTAATATCCATCTTCCGTTGTATCAATGAGGCAACGGTGATGGCAATTACAGATCCCAGTGGTATCAAATAACCAAAAACCGAATCAGGTGCAGCAAAATCAATCCTGTACAGCACCGTAAGTGCCACTCCACCAAAGCCGATTACTAATCCTAACCACCGGTGAAACGGAGTTGGTTCACCCACTACAATTCCTGAAAATGCACCTGTGGCCAACGGTTGCAGCGCCACCACCAGTGCAATAATGCCGGCAGGAACATCCTGTTCCAGTGACAGCAAAACACAACTCAACCATACACCATGAGCAAGAAAACCCACCACCATATTGTAACCAATGGCTGACCGGCCAATTCGCCGAAAGCGTTTTTTAACCAGCAGGTATAAACCAATGAGAAAGGTGAGTGCCAGGTAACGCCAGAATATCAGGGTAAAGGGTCCGGTGAAGGGTAATCCGTATTCTGCACCAATAAATCCTGAGTTCCAGAGAAGAACAAATCCAATGGCCGGTAACAGAATTTTTTTGTTCATGGATCTACCGAATTTTTTATCGTTTTTCCTTTTTCACAAGGTAAAATTGAACAACTCTTTGGAATTTTCAAAATGAATGAAAAAACAAACAGTATAATTACTTCAGACTTAATCGGAATTACAGCCTGCATAATTACTGACATAATACACGAAGTAATTGGTCACAGTATTGCTGCACTTATAGCTGGTTATGATATTGCGCTTTTGACTTCAGTCTATTTTAAAAGTAATCCTGCTAATTTCATTATCAGTCTTTCTTCGAACTTCTTCAGTTAGTTTGTGGATACTGAGGCTTTACACCAAAAGCAACCTTTTAGCCATTTGAAACATCATTAATGAAATGATAAAATTGATTAGACCATGAAAACAACAGTTCTATACCTGGTTATGATAATATTGATTACAACTATATCATGCGATTCAGCAAAAGACAATGATTTGATTCAAAAAGTTGATTGTGAAAAGTTAGTTGATGGATTACTTGCTTATGATAATGATAAACTGGCAACAGAGTTCAAAAAAATCACTGGTAACCTGGAACCTGAGCATAGCGCTAATGACCAGATTGGACATCAGCAAAATTTGCAAAAAATTGTGGGTGAATTAAATAAGTGTAACCTGGTTTCTTCTGAATTATTATGTTACGCTTGTATTGAAACGTATCCTCCACAATCAGAGTTATTAGTGTCTATTGATTCATCAGGACAAACAGTTAAACGTATTGTAGATATTTTAACACCGGATGACAGTAGCTTAAGTTTTGTAAGAGTGCATGAATATTATGGTAACGGAATCAGGCTACAAAAAACAGAATAATCTGAGTGCTTTGATAATAACCCAATAAATTTACCGGTAAAAAGCTTTGTTTACAATGATGACACATTGTTCTATATAATTGATAAGGAAAACGTGAATATATATGTTTCAGATACTGCCAGTCAGGAAAATTGTGAGGTCAGGTACTCAGTAGCTACTCGTTTTTACCGGTATGAGCCGCTTAAAAAAGAATAATTTGTTTTTTCACGTGTGGTTGCAAAGCCTGGAGGCACAAGAACTTAACCAGAAGCTGATATGGAAGGTGAGGCAGTTACCTGATAGTGCAAATTTTTAAAACGCAAAGTGTCCGTTCCTGTTAAAATACTGTACCTGTTATTTTATTCTGCCCTGATGCAACAAATGGTTCTGGCATTGCAGATGATTCAGATGCTTTTAATTGTTGATTAGACGTTATGAATCGCGTCTCTACAGCGCACATTTCAATTTCTCCACTTCTCAACTTCAAAATTTCTCGCCTCCGTCATTTTACACAGACAATACGTGTATTGTCTCTACAACATGCTGCTATTCAAAAATTACCGGGAACAACTCACCTCTCATCTCTCAACCATTCAACCCCTCAACTTCCAAACATCCCAGCTCAACTTCTCAACTCATTTCTCTTCTCTTGTTTTTCTAAATATGTTTCCCTATTTTAGTTACTTGTAAATAAATCAAAAGAATGGGTTAAGGGAATGAAAAATACGTTTGTTTACAGGACGATAGAGTCAATTT
>DASQZP010000446.1:0-2167 GCA_035638655.1 Bacteroidales bacterium | reverse complement strand
ATTACCTTTACCAGCCATTCGGAGCTTACATTCTAATTAGTGCCTCTTGGTCAGAAAGCTGCCGAGGACTCATAGGTTGGCTGGCTCTTTAAGCTGGGCCCTTATTTAGGTCACCCCAGCAGTTCCAGTTACCTTGTGAACTCTATAAAATAGAATATTTTTACTGACGATAATCCAAATGCCCCTTATGTGAATGGTCGTTATAGTTCTGTTTATTCATACATTTATAATTCTAAAGTATCTTTCAAGACCATCTGGATTTTAAGAAAATTCATTTCATCAAGTATCCCAATTCTTTTTAATATTCTTTCATAAGAAATAGTCCTTATTTGATTGCATAAAGCAAAAGAATCATAACGTAAATGTGCTGTTCCTTTAGGCAAAAAAACGATAGAATAATGTGGAATTTTGGGATTCTGTTTTGTACACGGGATAACAATTGCTAATTGACGATTATTAAAAGCTTTGATAATCAAACATGGTCTTGGATTGGCTTGTTCATGACCTTTCACTTGTTTTGGTTTTTCCCCTAAATCGATATGGACAATTTCTCTCTTTTTATATCCCGCCATTAATCCCCAAAATTTTTAGCAAAATCATCTAATCCGGCTTCCGCTAATCCTTGCTGTTCTTTATTAAATTCTTCTCCCAAATCTTCAGGTAAGTCAGGGAAATTATTTGAAGGACCATCTAATAACCCTAACTGAACAGCTAATGCAACATATAGTTGAGCAGAATCCGCTACCAAAAAGGCCAATTCATTAATTACCTTTTTAGATACATCCATACTTTCATCATGGATTATAGACGTCATTAATATAATCATTTCCATGTATAAGGACGAATGTACCCAATGAATAATTTTTTCGGCAATGGTTTCTTCTGAATTTATCAATATTACAGCTTCAAACTCTTTCAAAGTAATTTCTGGTAATTCTGATAAATAATCTCCAATGGATTCAGCAGATATTCCTTCTGTTCGTTGAAAAGATGTTACTACCCTCTGATTGCAACGAAAGGCAAATAAAACATTTTCAATAAGTACCGAATATTTAGGCGCCGAATCCCAATTTGATATTCTGGCATACTCTTCATTAATAGCCGACATAAAATCAATATTCCGTTCTTTGCCTAACCATTTCAAAGCTTTTATTCTGAAATGAAAAACATCCGACCTTATTTCATCCAACTCAGATTTAATGTGAGATTTCTTACTTAAAATGTTACGAAATTTACCTAATAAAGATTCCATTTCCTTTTGGATAGGTTTATCCAAATCGGGTAAATGATCCTTCATAGTAAGAATTATCATCTCATGTTTTGGAAAGGATGCTAATCTCATAGTTTATTTACTATTAATAATGATTTAGAATATGTATTAATATAACAATTTAGTACATCGGTTATTTTAAAATAAATTGCCATATTAATGCCGGCACTCTACAAAATGCCCAATCAACTTGAGAAGATAAGGTTATATAATATAATACTATTCGGCAATAGCTTTTAACAAGGCATCCCTTGCATCTGAATAATATTGAATGTCAACTTTAGTAGCCATATCATCCGAAAGATCCATTAATTGTTTTCGTGATGATACCGGCATTAAAAGGGCAATCGCACCCTTTTCGACAGCAATTTGCGCCATGGTTACGGCATTGTGAACCGGTTCTATCGATCCACCCAGGTTTATTTCTCCAATAATAATTAATCCGCCCCGGACACTTTTCTTTAAAAGCGATGATGACAATGCAATTAAGGCCGCAACACCAAGTTTTGCACCTGATTTTGAAGCATCAAATGCACGTAACTGGACAGAAAATTCATGGTCACGTGGTTCCTTATCCCCGACTAATTGCTTTGCTCTTGCATAAAGATTTTGTTCCGCAAACGACATGCTTTCCCGAAAGGCACGTGGAACCGGTTTATTAAGGATGTGAACTCCCGAACCCGGACCATCATTAACCTCAATTCTGTATAATCCGGAATGATCTTCACTTCCTCCCGGACTAATGGCCCAAACTTGTCCCGGTTCTAAAGGATCGCTGCCAATACTGTTTTCACTCTGTAATTCAGGAGTACCGACAAATTGTTCTACCCCATCTTCTCCCATGATATAACTGAAATGGGTATTTCTGAACTCTGCTGATCCGATTCTCTTTTGTTG
>DASQZP010000445.1:0-2854 GCA_035638655.1 Bacteroidales bacterium | reverse complement strand
GCCGACCGGTTTTTATCTGCTGTTTTTGTTTCCAGTCTCTACCTTCAAAGCCTGCTTGGACTGTTGCTCTATTTCTCACTGGACAGTAAAAACAATGCTACACTTGAAGCAGCGCAGGCCATGTACAATATTCATCTGCGCTTCTGGGCAATTGAACATTTCTCATTGATGCTGTTTGCATTGTTTTTATCTCAACTGGGAAAATTTTTTGCAGCTAAAACCATTTCTCACCTTCAGAAATTCAGGATCAATCTTTTTTATCAGGGTTCTGCACTGTTGCTTATTTTTACTTCAATAAGTATAGCTCTTTTCAGTAAAATTTAGTAGTTCTATCCCTATGAATAAAAAAACTGCGGTATTATTGATTAACATCGGAACCCCGGCTTCCACTTCAGTGAATGATGTGCGAAATTATCTTTTCCGTTTTCTGAATGATAAGCGGGTTATTGATCTGCCGTGGTTGTTGAGAAAATTGCTGGTCAACATAATTATTGTTCCTTTCAGGGCCCGGAAATCAGCTGGCATGTACAAAAAGTTGTTTACAGATAAAGGATCACCCCTGCTTTATTATCAGAATAATCTGGTTGAAAAGCTGAACAGGATGACTTCTCAGGAAATCAAGGTATACTCAGCCATGCGATATAGTAAACCTTTTGTTTCTGATATCCTGCAAGAGATCAGGAAGCAGCAACCGGATGAAATTGTGGTTGTGCCCTTATTCCCCCAATACGCCTCCTCTACCTCTGGTTCGGCAATTAGTGCAGTTTACAATCATATACATCAATGGAATGTAATACCAGCTGTCCGAAGTATAATGTTTTTTTATGCGCATCCCTCTTTCCTCAATCTATTTTCCGGTAAAATACAGGCCTGTAATCCATCTGAGTTTGATCATGTGTTGTTTAGTTACCATGGATTACCACTTCGTCAGGTAAAGGCTGCACACAAAGGCATATCCTGCAATGAGCTAAACTGTACCATGGAACTGCATGATGAAAACAAATATTGTTACCTGGCCCAGTGTAGTGAGACCACCCGTTTACTTGCTGAGGAATGCAGCCTGACAGAAAACCAATTTAGCATGAGTTTTCAGAGCCGGCTGGGAAAAAACTGGCTGGAGCCCAATACCGGTGATGTGCTCAAGCAACTTGCTCAACAGGGTAAAAAAAAGGTACTGGTAGTAAGTCCTTCTTTTGTAACCGATTGCCTCGAAACGATTGTAGAGATCGGGGTTGATTATAAAGAATTGTTTCTTCAGAACGGAGGTGAACGCCTTGAACTGGTTGAAAGTCTGAATGATAGTGATTTATGGGCTGAGGCGCTGCTTGATATAATAAAAGGATCACAGGTGGATTTGGCTGCAAAAATCTAAAAAGCCCTGGCAAAACCAACAAATGGTAACGCAGGAATCTCATCAGAAAATACAGGCGAAACTATCGCCCCGATATCAAAAGAATTTTGTTTGAACAACAGCCGGATACCCTGAATTCCAAAATATCCGGAATTATCCGGAGTATTCGGAATAATATAATTCTCAGTCAAAAGGGCGATACCGTTCCCGATTCGATGCGTGCCGGCAATCATTATTGCAGGGTAATCGGAAACTGTTCCGTCAATTATTCCGTATCCTGCCCCCAATGAAGCATTGGTTTCTGATGTTCCCAGTGTAAATACTCCATAAGCAAGTGTGGCAGTTCCTTCAGCAGCAAATCCAGCCATAATGAACCCTCCGCCTACATGCACATTCTTCGAAAGATCGAACCCAATCTTAGGCGTAAGAAACCAAATAGGGTTACCGGTTAGCGTAGATATAAATTCCAGTCCTCCGCCTATGCTGATGTTTTTGGATATCCCATAATTGGCAAAATTAAAGGTGACGAGTACATTCTGGTAATATCCCTTATTTTTCTTTACCGGAATACCGGAAGGACCAAAAAAGTAACGTGTATCATGCGGATTGGGATAGCTGAATTTGCCGGTATATTCAAAATCACTGATCGACTTAACATTGTCAGCAATCAGGTTCATCTCTCCGTTTTCGGTGAGAAGGGTAATTGTTTGAGAATCTTGTTTAATGATTTTTCCGATGAATTCATCTCCGTTTTTCATGGTAATGGTTACCTTTTTTGTCTGTTTGAGTGTGTCGGAGCTTTGCTGGGCAGAAAGAACTGAAAAAGAAAAAATCAGCAGAAAGAAAAATGTAAATCTGATGTTGAAATTTCTCATGCCTAATGAATTTAACGGTTATAAATATCAGGATCAGTAAATTAACCCTTGTTCTTCACAATTCATCAGTTGCCTGATTACTGATCAAATATACGCTATTCTTTAAATAATCGGAGACATTTATTTGAAGGATATTTTCTGCAACACCTTAACCAGAAAAATTTTGTGTTGCAGGTAAATCTTAACTTTATGGAATCTGAAAGTATTCATAATAAAAACAATAGTAAAAAGGATGAGCATACCGGACTTATTCATGTTTCCAAAGTTCATTAAGCTGAAGTAATGGCTCAGGGATATTATAATCAGAAAAATTGATAATGCCATTGCCACAACATAACTGAACTTATACCATCTGGTAATTCTTTTTAGCTCGTGATTAAGTTTTTCAGGATCATTGGTCAGCAGGTCCTGATTTTTGAGCCTTAATCCGGAGCGGTTCAATTTTCGGTTGGTACTGACGATCTGACTGCGGATATCCTGTTTGATTTCTTCCATGGGTGTAATGATTAGATTCTTGAAAATGCTCCAAGTCTGGCCCCGCAAATATCAATTTTCCCAGAATAAATATATTACTACTTTGATTAATTTCCAATATTTTCCTGCATATATCTTCTGGTCCATGGACAGA
>DASQZP010000444.1:0-2142 GCA_035638655.1 Bacteroidales bacterium | reverse complement strand
CTTATCTTTTCCTTCATTCATAAGATTGTCAATTCCACTATATTCCGTTACGAAAAAGTAATCCGCTATTTGATCTGTTAATATTCGATTTATTTCTTCCGGCATACTACGGTCGAAACTTCGTAACCCACTTTCAACATGTGCAATTTTTATACTCATTTTATTTGCCGTTAAAGCTGCTGCAAATGTTGAATTAACATCGCCTACTACAATTAGTACATCCGGCTTATAACCACGTAATACTTTTTCAAGTCCCAACATTACCTGTGCCATCTGTGTATTGGGACTTTCGGGGGGTATATTCAGAAAATAATCGGGATACAATTCAAATTGTTCAAAAAATACTTTAGCCATGTTATTATCATAATGCTGACCGGTATGTAATATTTTTATGTTGAATTTTCCCGGAAATCTTTTCTCAGCAACATGTTTAAATTGTGTGATTTTAATAAAATTTGGCCTGGTGCCTACGATTATTAGTAATCTTTTTCCCATACTCTCTTGAATTTAAAATATTCGCTCTGGAAGCAATAATTAACTCAAATATCAAGCTTTTTAATTCATATGCATAGTATCAACAAATTCAGCTTTATTTTTATTCATTTTTCTGAAATCCGTTATCAAGTGAGGATATTTTCGAATGCATTTTAATATGCGCTCGAACACACCAAAAGCATGATTAGAAATCATTTTAGGATGAGATAGAAAATGAATGTAATCGTGACTATCTATAAAATTACAGTATGATTTAAGTTTATATTTATTAATAAAATCCATTGATAGCAATTCGTATCTCGTGTGCATATTTGAAAGTATTTCATAATTTCCACCACTATATTTATTCTGATCATTATGTGGAGTTACCCCTCTGCCATCTCCAATAGATAAAATGCGTTTATTGTGATTAACCAATTGATAAAAATGACACATTTTATCAATATGTAGAGGCAATCGAATAATTGAAATAGGATATTCGACAAAGCGTCCGGCCTCTTCTGATTCCGTCACATTATCAGAAAAGGTATAAACCTGATGTTGTTTAACTGACCTGAAATCATAGTATTGTGCATCAGTATATGAACATTTACCCGGTACAACACTAAAATCATTCACTATATCATATTTCATAAAAAAAGGTATGAAATCGCTGAAAGGTTGAATACTCCAACCTCCAGCTCTAAAAGAATCTATTTTGTAATTAGGTTGAAGTGGATTAATTATTTCACTTAGTATTTGTAAAGAACTTTTAAACACATCCTGTTGTTGATTCCGGCTTAACATATGAAATCTGTATCTTGACACATTATTCAAATCCCATTGATTTAGACGTGAATTATATCGGGCATCCAGCCAATGTGGGTGCAGATGTGGAAATACATAATGACCTTCATTTACAATTTTACTGATTTGTTCGCTTATTCGGATAAAATCATTATTCACCTGAACAAATACATTTTGATACTTTTTGAGTAATAATAAATAAATAGTATCAACAAAAAATATAGAATGCCTTAATTTAAATTCACGTAGTAATTGTAAAATATGATCAGTCGGTTTTATTAAGCATTTTTGAACAGTTCCACTTCTTTGACCCAAAAATAATTCATAATCGAATGTCAATAGTATTTTTTTATGATTCTCATGATTCATCACCCCTCATACCCCCAAAAAAATTGTATTTTATTAATAGTTTCTTACTTAACCGTGGTTCTCCTGATCAATGATATCTTTCTTGTTTGTTTTATGTAACATTTTCATTTTCAACATCAACAACTCGTCTCTAACCCTGGAAATATTTCGATCCAGGTCTATTTTCCATAAATAACCAGATTCCAGTTCACAACCGAACCCTTTTTTAAATCGTTGTATCCCTTCCAGTTTCGTTCCGGAAACATTCGATAATCTCGTTCCCACAAAATCGAACCGTTTAACTCCTTTTTTCTTAAGCAATCGAATATTTTCCCATTGCATATATTTGATAGCTCCGGCAACTGAAATTCTGGAGGCACTGGCCGCATATAATACATATCCTCCATAATTTGTGAATACTGTCAATTGTGCTCCAACAGATATTTTATTTATATAAGCAACACTGCAATGTATATGATCTTCTGTTAAAAATTCATACAATCGTTCAAAATG
>DASQZP010000443.1:0-8309 GCA_035638655.1 Bacteroidales bacterium | reverse complement strand
CAAGTTTTAAAGAAGTACAAACCTATACACTTAGCGTACAACCTGAGTTTGGCTCCGTTGTAGTGGATCCCCCGGGTGGCGAATACAATCCGGGAACGGTTGTAACATTGATCCCTGAAGGAGACCCTGGTTATTATTTTGAGCAATGGATGGGTGATCTCAGTGGTTCTGATAATCCGGCCACTATCACGATGGATACAGACAAAACGGTCAATGCCAGATTTGTCTACGCCGGAGCAGGCACAACCACCAATGCAATCAATTGCGGTGGTTCTGACTATAAGGCAATTGATGGAACAAGCTATTCGGCTGATATGAGCGGGGGAGCTTCCTTCTCTACAAATTCAGACATATCAGGAACAGAGGATGACCAGCTCTATCAGACTGAACGTTTCGGGAAAAATTTTTCCTATGCTATTCCTGTGGAAAATGGGAGTTACCAAATAACTCTAATGTTTGCAGAGATTTTTCATTCTTCGGCAGGACAACGTGTATTTAATGTCTCTATTGAAGGAGAGGAAGTGATCAATAACCTTGACATATACACAAAAGCAGGTAAAAATGCAGCTTACAACGAGACCCATGAGGTGACAATAACCGATGGGGTAATTAATATCGCTTTTACAACAGTTACTGATAATGCTAAAATATCGGCCATTAAGGTAAACAACAATAGTTATATAGGAGAAACATTTATGCTGTCCACAGATGGTACATCCAATGGGGTTATTGAAGCATATCCGGCAGAAGGACCTTATCCGGCAGGATCAAATGTACTGTTAACTGCAATCCCTGACACCGGCTTTATGTTCACCAGTTGGAATGGCGATCTAACCGGTTCTGAAAACCCTGCAACCCTTTACATGAATGCTGATAAAAATATATCCGCAACTTTTGCTGCAACCAATTGGTACACGTTAACAACAAGTGCCACGAACGGAACAATTTCATTTGATCCTGAAAAAGGAATATATGGGTATACAGAAGGGACCGTTGTTTCGTTAACAGCTTCTCCGGATGAAGGATATTCCTTTACAGGATGGGGTGGTGATCTTGAAGGAATAGAAACCCCATCTGCAACCATCCTCATGAATGGAGACAAAAATGTAATAGCAAATTTTGAAAAAATACCGGTTTTTACCCTTACCGTAAATGTAAGCAACGGGTCAGTAGAACTTAATCCGGCAGGAGGAAGCTATGAAGAAGGCACTGTTGTTACAGTTCAAGCTGTTCCGGACAATGGATTTGCCTTCAATGGGTGGAGTGGAGATCTTTCGGGCAATGAGAATCCTACAACCATAATAATGGATAGCGATAAAGAAATTACAGCTGATATACTGGATGCTATTTCCTTTACGCTTACAACCTATGCTGAAAACGGATCAATTCAGATTAGCCCGGAAAGCACAGTCTATAGTCCGGGTTCTGCTGCAATATTAATAGCAATCCCTGATGAAGGCTATATTTTCGATAAATGGACCGGGGATTTGTCGGGAACACAAAATCCTACATCAATTATCATGGATGAAGATAAAACGGTTACTGCTGAATTTACAATTATCACAAGTATAATTGATGAATTCAATAACAGGTCTGCCAGTAATGCACTTGGTCAAAATTATCCAAACCCGTTTACAAACAAAACAACTATTCATTATCTCATAAAAGAAGCATCGGATGTTAAACTAACTATCTATAACTATCTGGGACTTCATATAGCTACTTTGGTAAATGAATATCAATCAGCCGGGGCCCATTCTGTTACATGGTATGCTAACGATGCAAAAGGGAAAAAGCTGGCCAACGGTTTATACTTTTATCGTTTGGAAACCAACCATAATGCTGCTCAAATAAAAAAGGCCTGTCTGGTAAGATAAAATAATGTTTAGTTGAATAAACTTATCATTTTAAGTATTATTCTATGTTAAATTAATAAGTTACAGCCAATGATTACCAAAGGAATGTATTTATTGTTCGTATTCAGTATTTTAATCGGGATGGGGTCTTTATTGAATGCGCAAAATACAATTACGGTTTATCCAAAAGAATATACCAATGCCATAAGGAATCCAAATAAAGGCTTTCTTAATAATCCAAATCAGGTAGATAATTATCCTTACCCAACTGTTGTCAGGATGCGCTTAAAGTGGAATGAACTTGAAAACAGTGAAAGTGATGGAGTAGAAAAGATCATTACGTATTGCAATAAATTATGGAAAGGATATGAAGACCGTAACATCAGGGTGATTCCGCATGTCTATATTGACTGGAGTAGTAAACAAGGCGATGAATACTGGCCTCAGGATATTGTTGACAAACTGGGTTACCCAACCTGGGATGAGCGATACTGGCACAGTGATTTGGTGAAGGAGCGCATTGTAAAGCTTATTTACAAACTGGGAGAAGCATGGGACAACGATCCACGTGTGGCATGGGTAAATACCGCGATTCTTGGATATTGGGGCGAACAAGAAAATCCGGTAGGCGCTGATGAAGAGGGATATGCAGCCTTAATGGGAGAAGCATTCAAAAAGGCTTTCAAGAATAAAAAACTGGCTGTGCGTAACCAAAAGTACTGGGACGCTGAAGGGTATGAATTTGGCGTTCAATGGGGATCATTTGGTCACCCAGGACAGATAAACGGATCATGGAAGGATATACAGAGAACGAATGCAGAAAATCGTTATTTAACTGAAATTGTTGCAGGTGAAGTTGCGTATAACTGGGGTTACGATAAGTTTGAACCTGTGTACGGGAAAAGCCCCACAGCTACACTTGGTACCGACCAGTACACGAATTATATGATTGATGTAATAAAAGAACTCCACTGCTCTGGCTTATCATGGATAGCCAGCTATAAAACAGATGGATCGGAAGGAACGGACCCATATGTAGTAAGAGAAAATGCATCTAAAATGCAAAAAGCTTTTGGCTATCGGTTTGTAATACCGGAATTTTCCTGCTCATCCCGTACCAACCAGGGAGATAGTATTAAAATAAACTTTAAAATACAAAATACAGGCTCGGCCCCTTTTTACTATAACTGGCTAACAGCCTTTGTTTTAATTGATGATTCGACGCATGAAATTGTCTGGCAGCAGGCCTTGCCAGGTGTCGATTGCAGAACCTGGCACCCTGGTAAAGATTATAATTACAGCACACATCAGTACACTATAGCTGCTCCTGTAAATGAAATTAGCGCATCGCTTGCTGTCCCAGATTCCATTGAAACCGGACAATATATGGCAGGAGTAACCATTCTGGAACCTTTTTCCGGTACTCCCGGAGTATTCTTTGCCGTGGATAACTTTCTTAAAGAGAGTCAGACCCAACCTCTGTGCAGGATTGGAATTGGTGAAGATTTAACTGGCAGTGAAAATATAGATTCATCCATTAATGATGATCCTTTGAATGATGATGAACGGTACTATACATTAACACCGCAAGGGGTAACTTATTCCATTTCAAGTGATACGCCAGGTGAATACCTGAAAATAACCCCAGATGAAGACTCCTATGTTCCTGAAACAGTGGTAACCATGGAAGCACAAGAAAAATCAGGCTATAGATTTGTATCGTGGAGTGGTGATGTATCGGGTAATGAAAACCCTATTACGGTTACCATGGACGGTGATAAAAGCATTTCAGCTGTTTTTGCCGAAATTCCAACAACAAGTAATTTAATCACTCAAAATCATTCTCAAACAGCATTGATGCAAACATACCCAAATCCATTTTCAACTGAAACTAACATTCAGTACCAATTGCATCAGGCATCAGATGCTAAGCTTATCATTTATAACTTTCTGGGACAAAAAGTGACAACCCTTGTGAATGAATATCAAACTGTTGGAGAACATTCAGTAAAATAGAGGGTAAGTGAAGAAAACAGTCAATTGCAAAATGGTTTATATCTTATCCGTTTACAAACCGGGAATGGTGAAGTTCAGTTAAAAAAATCAATATTAATCCGATAAGCTTGAGGTGAAAAAGCAATAATAATCCGAGATTAAAAACTATGAGAATGAGGAAAAAAAGTTTTGCATTTTTAATATTATTCCTTTGTTTTTTAGGAAACAAAGCACAATCTCAAACGACAGAATATCCTTACAATTTTAACTATAATGGCAATCCGTTGGTTAGAAATCATGGTGCAGCCGATCCGGATGCCCATGTTTGGGATGACACTGTATGGGTATATTGTTCTCAGGATCATGAAGTAATTGACGGAGATACATATAAAACAATGGACGGCTATCATGTTTTTTCTTCAGCTGATATGGTTAACTGGACCGATCATGGTGAAATATTGCACTCGCGTGATGTCAGTTGGGGGATAGACGGCTACATGTGGGCACCTTGCGCAGCTCGCAAAAAAGATATAAATAATGAGTATAAATATTACTTATACTACCCACATAAAGACAAAACAGGTAATTGGCGAATAGGTGTGGCAACAAGTGATGTACCCCAGGGACCGTTTGCGGATATTGGAAATTACATAGAAGGTACCAGCGGTATTGACCCTTCAGTTTTAGTGGACGATGATGATAAGGCTTACATGTATTTCGATCATAATAAAATTGCCAGGTTGAAAGACAATATGATAGAGTTTACAGAAGAACCACGCAGGATTATTTATGGTTCCAGTGAGATAATGAATAATCCTGATCTAAATGCCAGTGAAGGACCATTCATCCATAAAAAGGATAGTATTTATTATTTTTCTTATTCAAACCTTGGCAAAGGCTATGCGGCGTATTATGCCATGGGTGACAACCCTTACGGGCCGTTTGAGTGGAAAGGACCAATTGCCGAATGGCCAAGAGGAGCGCAAGATCATCATTCAATAATTGATTTTAAAGGTCAATCCTACTACTTCTATCATATATCTCTATCAAATATCCCTGTCAATAAGGAGGGACAAGGTCGTATTGCTTGCTTTGACAGACTGTATTATAATCAAGACGGTACTATACAAATTGTGGTTCACACTTTAGGACCTAAAAAAGTTATCTCTATGAATGCCTCACACGGTATAATATTTCTCGATCCTCCCGGGGGAGCCTATGATGAGGGTACAGAGGTAACATTAACCGTGGCCGGTGATCTCGGATATGCATTTGATTCCTGGAGTGGAGATCTTTCCGGATCAAACAATCCTACAACAATTGTCATGGATGCAGATAAAAGTGTTTCTGCAAGTTTTGTCACTACCCCCACTTACACACTTACAGCAAGCTCCACCAACGGGACTGTAATACTTGACCCTCCCGTTGGTGTATATAATTCAGGTACAGTTGTTACCCTAACACCTGATGATGATTTTGGATATGACTTCAGCGAATGGAGTGGCGATTTGACTGGCAAAGAAAATCCGGGTACAATTACCATGGATTCTGACAAAAATATAACAGCAAATTGTGTATCAGTCCCTGTTTATACGCTTAAAACCAATTCCATAAACGGAATTATTAGTCTCAGTCCTACCGGAGGTATCTATGAAGAAGGTACAATAGTTACTTTGAAAGCTTTAAGAGATTTTGGCTTTGGATTCAGTTCCTGGAGTGGTGATTTAAACGGTTCAGAGAATCCGGCAACCCTCATCATGGATGCGAACAAAGATATTACAGCCAACTTTACCTATGTGGGAGGAGGAACTGTTGTTTTTGCTACAAACTGCGGTGGTGAAGTCTTTAAATCAGCCGATGGGGTCAATTTCAGTAAGGACAAAGATTACAGCGGTGGTGGCACATTTGCTTCCAACAAGGATATTTCAGGCACTACTGATGATGTTTTGTACCATACTGAACGATTTGGGAATAATTTTAGTTATAACATAGATTTACAAAACGGAGAATACGAGGTGACAATTATGTTTGCTGAAATTTTCTTTAACACATCGGGCCAGCGCATTTTTAATGTAAGTATGGAGGGTACCGAAGTCTCTGGCAATTTAGATATTGTATCAAAGGCAGGGGCTGCTTCTGCTTATGAAGAAACCCATACGGTTACAGTGAATGATGGGAAATTAAATATCTCTTTCAACGCGGTAAAAGACAACGCGAAAGTGTCAGCAATTAAAGTAATACGTCCTGATACTGACGCTAAATATACGCTCCAGCCCTATGTTATGAACGGATCCATTATACTCTCTCCGCCAGGGGGTGAATACATAAAGGGTACATCGGTTAACCTGACTGCAATTCCAGATGATGGATTTTATTTCAAAGAATGGAGTGGTGATCTTTCAGGCCCGGAAAACCCTTCATCAATCATAATGGATGCAAATAAAAATGTGACAGCTGAGATTAGGGATACGAACTCATATTCGTTAACATTAAATGCTATAAATGGTTCTGTTCAAGCCATTCCGGGAAGCGACGTTTATCTCCCCGGTGCTGCAGTGATATTGGTAGCAGCCCCGGATGAAGGCTACAATTTTACCGAATGGAGCGGCGACCTTTCCGGCGCCGAAAATCCAACTTCCATCATTATGGACACAAATAAAAACATAACAGCCCGGTTTAATGAACTCACAAGTATAGATTATATATTGAATAAGGTTCCGTCAAAAAACATGTTAATGCAGAATTACCCAAATCCATTTACTAAAGAAACCACCATTTCATACCAACTGGAAAAGACATCTCAAGTTAAACTTACCATATACAACGCCTTTGGACAGGAAGTGGCCATCCTCGTGAATGAACAACAGCCTGCCGGTTATCATACTGCGGATTGGGACGCTACAGATAATACCGGTAATAAGCTGACACCAGGTACATACATGTATCAAATGCAAACCAATAATCAACCGGTTCAAACCAGGCATCTAATTCTACTTTGACACAAAATGGATGCCTTCTTCTAAAAACAAAAAACCATCGCGAGTTTGTGAGCGATAGATTTTGGTTTTAGTTCTCCCCCCACTCAGGATCATGAAATAATCCTGTAATTCTATAATGCTCCACTTTCAGATGCCTTCAAGAGAAACAAAAAATCATCATGAATACATCTACTCGGCCAGTTAATTGATACCCCGACTCAATATTATTCAGTTTTAAAAAACAAATAAATCATAAAAACTAAGGATAGTACAGAAATAGCAATCCAGATTCCCTGTATCAAAATCGGATTTGACTCAATTTGTGAACCAATGATTCCAGCGAAATTAAGTATGCAAAATACAAGAAATGGATATTTACTGTGTTTTTTTTCATAGTACTTTTTTACTTTCATTATTATTCCTTTCCAAAGTATATAAAGGCAATCCACCAATAAGCCATACAAAAAAGAAAGATAAGGATAAAAAGAGCCCTTTTTCAAAGAAAATCAATAATAGAGCAGAAAATATCAGGCACAGGATAATTGTAATTAAAATTCGTTTCCTGCTCCTAACTCTAAAATGAGATTTTCTGATAAATAAGCCAATTAATAAAAAAGTCACTGCCGTTACCAGCAATACTAATGAAATTGACTTTTTGATAATCTGCAACCCCAACAGATTATTCAAAAAGAATAAAACCAAGGTCACAAATAAAAAAGCAAGACTCCATGATAAAAATTTCTTTCCCTTGTTATTTTCATTTTTATTTTCATCCATATAGCTCATTCGTTCTTAAATTTAAACCCTTTTAACATTTTTATTAACCAACATCCTGATTGACCAAATTAAAAGACTTAAGTAAAAAATCTTTTGAGTAGATTCAGGATAAAAATGCTTTTATCGCAATTTGAGAACTGTTTGTTAAAAAAGACTCCCATAATCATAACCGGAATCAAGCTTAAGGCAAAGGTGATTAGACCGCTTAACATGCCATGAGACCTCAATAAGCATAAGAATAATATCGTAAGCAAATAGAATGAGATAAAACCAACAGCTAATTGACCTGTTTTCTTTAATCTTTTAAATTTAGCCAGTAAAATTTCCAGTTGTTGCCTGTCCGGAACACCGCCTGCTAAATCCTTATAGTCTTTATAGTCGAGACTATTTTTAAGTTCATTGACCAGAAAATCTTTCATTTTATTATAAATACTGAATTAACATATTGTAAACATACAAGTTATTCCCTGTGATCAAAATATTCTTTATCAAGGGAATTAATCTTTTTAAGCACTTTAGAATGTGCAACATCTAAATAAACCAAACCTGTAATCGCAATAATGACACCTGCAATGGTCAAATACTTATCAACATTTATTGCTACAATCAGGATCATACCTGATATTGTGAGGGATACTACAACAAAGGATATGAATTTATAAAGCATTTTAAAGTATAAATTTTAATTAATTTAGAGAACCTT
>DASQZP010000442.1:0-2190 GCA_035638655.1 Bacteroidales bacterium | reverse complement strand
CAGGCATCATAAAAAGAAAAACGGTTCTGACCTTTTTCTTGAACTTAATTTATACAATATTTCAGTTAACGGGGAGAATTTATATTATACCGTATGCCATGATATAACCAACATAAAAGAAAAAGAAAAGGAACTGATTTTAGCTAAAGAAAAAGCAGAAAATGGAGAAATAGCATTAAAACATACCCATGATTTAATGCAATATATTATTGAACATAGCCAAAGTGCCATAGCTGTGCATGATAAAGACTTCAAATATATTTACGTAAGCCAAAGATATTTACAGGAATATCAGATTAAAGAAAAAGATATATTAGGGAAGCATCATTATGACGTGTTTCCTGATTTGCCACAGAAATGGAGAGATGTTCATAAAAAAGCATTAATGGGTGAAATTTCGAGGGCTGAAGATGACCCCTATTATAAAGATGATGGAACGGTTGAATGGACACGGTGGGAATGTCGCCCCTGGTACGAAAAAGATAATACTATTGGTGGTTTTATCGTTTATACAGAAGTAATTACCGAACGTAAAAAAGCTGAAATAGAACTTAAAGAAGCCAAAGAAAAAGCCGAAGAAAGCAACCGTCTGAAATCTACATTTCTTGCAAATATGAGCCACGAAATCCGCACACCTATGAATGGCATTCTTGGTTTTACCGACCTTCTTTTAAATCCTGATCTAAATAGTGAAGAAAAAGAAAGCTATATCAATATTGTCCACAAAAGTGGGCAACGTATGTTAAATACGGTAAATGATATTATTGAAATCTCGAAAATTGAAGCCGATATGGTTCAGGTTACTGAGAATGAAATTGATATAAATAGAGAAATAGAAGAATTGATTTATTTTTTCAGACATGAAGCAGAGCAAAAAGGATTGAAACTAATTTTGAACTCCTTGTTGCCTGAAGAAAAGAAAATTCTTTTGGCCGACCAAAACAAACTAAATTCCATTCTCACCAACCTCATTAAAAATGCCATAAAATATACCGATTCAGGGACAATTACTGTTGGCTGCAAGCTCAAAGGCTCTGAGATAAAATTTTGTATAAAAGATACAGGAATCGGAATTCCGGCTAAACGACGGGACGCGATTTTTAACAGGTTTGAACAGTCTGATATAGCCGACAAAAGAGCGTTTCAGGGTTCAGGGCTGGGACTGGCTATTTCAAAATCGTACATAGAAATGCTGGGTGGCAAAATCTGGGTAGAAAGTGAAGAGGGAAAAGGTTCTGCTTTTTATTTTATTTTGCCCTTTAAAAGAAATATTACTGAAAAGGAAAAGGATGAAAAAGAAAATTCATTGTACAATGACAAGCCGAAACCAAAGGTAAAAAGATTAAAAATACTCATTGCTGAAGACGATGAGGTATCGCGAAAATATCTTCTTCTTTTGATAAATGATTCTGGCGCTGAAATTTTGGAAGCCGAAACAGGAATTGAAACCATTGAAATTTGTCGCCAGAATAATGACCTCGATTTAATCCTCATGGATATTCAAATGCCCGGGTTGAATGGTTACGAAGCAACCCGCGAGATAAGAAAATTTAATACGGATGTGGTAATTATTTCACAAACTGCTTATGCCATTTCCGGCGACCGTGAAAAGGCAATAGAGGCTGGTTGCAATGATTACATTTCAAAACCAATAAACAAAACTAAATTACAGATATTGATACAAAAGTATTTTGGGGAGTGAATATGAAATTCACATTTGACTAGATGACCGGTACTAAGCACATTGCTATAACAATCAAGCATCGTTTTGGCAATAGACAAATATGTACAGTAAAAATACGATTGAATTGATCATGGAAAAAGGATTTCTGATACTAAATCACAACGAATCTCCCGGAAAAGGATGGGTGACGCATTTAAAAAAATGCGGGTGTCGTGCACCCAACTAATTGAACCGTATCTGGATTGAGAAATGCGGCGTAAAACCCAGGATTTTGGTATGGGTAAAAGCGACGTCGACACTGATCTTTTTGATGAGTACTCCCAGGCCGAAAGTACTTTCGAGGGGTGCCGTGGAGATGCCGGTGCGCAGGAAGAGATTTTCATAGGCTTCGTATTCGAGTCCACCTTTTAGTGACAGGTCACGGTCGAGGATTTTTTGAGTCTCGAGAGCGATGAAGAATCTGTCGAAAGGCCGGTAACCTGCGCCAAGGCTAAAGCTGGTGGGTA
>DASQZP010000441.1:0-3487 GCA_035638655.1 Bacteroidales bacterium | reverse complement strand
GAAATATTCCTTTAGATATCGGACCTGCATAACCGTATACCGATGTAGCATCATAATAATCTGTATTGCCTATTTTTCGAATTAATAGGGGGAGTGCTATTATATAATCCCTTTCTGTATACTTTAATAATGTAGGAACCTCATTGTCTAGCATTTCAACTGAATGATAATCAAAGGTATGATAAAAATCATAATGCCCTATTTCTTGCAGTAACATATTCCAATCGCTGGGATTAGTAATAATTTCCAGATTGTTTTTATTTGTATTCATATTTTTGTTGCAGATAGACTACTTTATATAGTCATTTATTGGAATTATGATCAAAAAATTCCAATAATATATATTTGCTATGCTTGATTCTTACGTTTTTCATAATCTTATTTTAGAATGAGAGCTAAGAGAATGTTCAATTATCAATTTTGAAAGTATCTTAAAATTATTAATCTTCATTCTGCTCTACAATAATTTCTTTCCAGTGATGATTTTAAAATATTATTTGGTTAAACAGTAGTTGCCTATTAGCAGCGCATCCAATCCAGTTGAAAAAAAACAGCGAATGGCATCTTTAGGGGATTCAACAAGGGGCTCGCCCTGAATGTTGAAACTCGTATTCAGAATTACCGGAACACCAGTTTTATCTCCAAATTTTTTAATCAAATCGTAATATTGCGGATGTGATTCCCTGTTTACTGTCTGCAACCGGGCACTTCCATCTACGTGAGTCACAGCAGGAATGACCGATTGTTTTTCTTTAAGCACATTACACACTTTCAGCATAAAAGGCGCTTCCACTGATAAATCAAAAAACTGATTTTTAGCTTCAACAATAGCGGAAGGTGCAAAAGGGCGATACGCTTCTCTGAATTTTACTTCTGCATTAATTTTATCTTTCATATCCGGAAAAGCCGGATTAGCCAAAATACTCCGGCTACCCAGGGCTCGTGGTCCAATCTCCATTTTTCCCTGGAACCAGCCTATTATTTTACCTCTTTCCAGTAACGAGGCAGCCTTTTCCGAAATATCCTCAATATATTCATAGTTTAATTTTGCACTTTTTAATACCATTTCTATTTCTTGGTTGGTGTAGCAAGTACCTACATAGGGATTCAAATGAACAAAATTTCTTGGTTTTTTTAATATCCCATTGTATAAGTAGTAGGCAGCTCCTATAGCGGTACCGTTATCACCAGCGGCAGGCATCACATACACATCTTTAAACTTACTTTCACGAATAATTCTTCCATTCATAACGCTGTTTAATGAAACCCCGCCGGAAATAACAAGGTAATCTGTTTTCGTTTTTTGATATAATACATCACATATTTCCAATACTCTATCTTCCAATACCTGCTGAAAAGCAGCTGCTATATCCATATGGCGCTGCTTAAATTCTTCGCCATGTTTTCTGCCTTCTCCAAACTTTTTGTAGAACTTTGGAGAAAATCGCTCCAGGCTCAAATTATTCTGGACATCGAAATAACTTAGATCAAATTGTAATCTCCCATTTTTATCTACCCGAACCATTTTTCCTACTTCCTCTTTGTATACGTCCGGGTTTCCAAATGGAGCCAGGCCCATTGTTTTACCTTCATCATAATATGGTTTAAAACCACAAAACTGAGTTACACCAACATAAAATGCACCCAGAGAATGAGGAATGAAACTCTCTCCAAGGACTTCTATCTTATTGTCGATACCGTGCCCCAACCAGGTAGTACCCCATTCGCCGGAACCATCAATCCCCAACAAAGCAGCTTCTTTATATGGAGAAATATAAAAGGAGCCCGGTGCATGGCAATTGTGGTGAGGGATAAAATGAACCTTTGGGCCTTTCTTTTTTGAATCATAATTACTTTTATACCAAATCCAAAAACTTCTCTGCTTCAAAAAAACATGACCAATTTCATTACGCATAAAAGCTTTAGCTGCATTTATACTTCTTATATGTAAGGACCAATAAAAAAGTTTTTTGGGAGAATTATGCGAAGGCTTTATTGAGATTGCAATATAATCAATATCGCTGTAGTCCAACTTTGCAATTTTCAGACAACGAGCAATGGCACTATCAGGGAATGCTTTTGTATGTTTATCTCTGTTTAAGCGCTCTTCCTCTATGGCAGCTATTAACTTGCCATCTACTACTAAACATGCTGTTGAATCGTGGTAATAGTAATTCAATCCTAATATAATCATAGAGTTACGTTTATTCGTGAAACTCAAATTTCAGAAAAGGAGATTATTGAGATTTGTGAGTTGAACCCCTTAGCACGGGTTGAAGAACTATTAATCTACCGGGATCAATATGTCACATTTTGCAAAAACCTGATCATAATTTTTAGTGAACCATTCTTTTTTTAGAGGTTCTTTTCCCAACAAGGCATAAATTGCTGCCGGGAAATTGGCTCCTGACATTTGGGAGAAAGGATAGCCTCCGCCAAAACGAGGATTCATCTCTAGTAGATAATATTTCCCGTTTTTTTCGAAAATATCGCAATCAAGATTGCCAACATGCTTCAGGTTTTCGCCTATTCGTTTACCAATTGTTTCAATTTCCGGATGATTACGTAAGACTGCCTTATCCGTTTCTCCAGCACGCATGGCTAGCTTTTCTTTTACATAAACCGAGAGATTCTCACCTGTCAAGTCGTTAAAAATATCGAGACCGTATTCTACACCATCAATTTTTTCCTGGATAAGAATGGCATTTTGGGTATCAGTTGAGCTTATTTTGGCCAGAATTGAACGGAACAGCCTTGTTTGCAGCAGTTTGTATGAAAGTTCCAGTTCCTCCATATTCTCCGGGAATTCAATACCAACAGAAGCGCTGCCCCATCGAGGTTTAATTACCAAGGGAAAATTGAGTTCCCTTTTCTTTAAAGCTGTTACGGAACTTTGTATATTCAAATAGGTTTCAGGTGTTGCTATGCCAATTTTATCGGCAAATTTAATTGTTTTCCATTTATCAAAACAAATATCTATTTCATCAATACCACTAACAATTAGCTTAACTCCTATGGATTTAAAATGTTCAGCATGTTCGGATAAAATAGGTAATTCTAAATCATTTAATGAAACAATAGCACCAATTTGTTCTTTCTGGCAAATAAATAATATTTCATCGACATAATTTGCTTCATAAACCGAAGGGACTTCATATTTTTTATCGACAATGGCCATTGCTGGAGCTGTCGATTGCATATCGGCACCAACAATAACACTGCCTCGTGGTTTTGCCTGCTGAAAATAATCAATACGGTAATGCCTGCGACCGGCACATGTAAAAAGTATATTCATAAATTTTTTATTTATTTTGTTCTATAATCGATCAATGATGGTTCAGCATCCTCGCTGTTCACTGAAACATTTTTCGATGATAAAACAGCACCTATTGTCATTATAAAAATTTTGATATCTAATTTAAGGGATAAATTTTCTACATATTTTATATCCAAAGCTAATCTTTTATCCCAATCCAGAAAGTTACGA
>DASQZP010000440.1:0-3196 GCA_035638655.1 Bacteroidales bacterium | reverse complement strand
CACGCTGGGAGTAGTGGCCGGTCCGGGCTGGACAGATATTCATGTACGGATTCCGGTCTACTGGATCACGTTTATCATTACAGCGGGTACCGGAATTCTGCTGATGGTACCAGGTTTGAGAAGGGCTCTGTTCAGCATGCTGCATATAAAAAGTGTTTCCTTCACCAATATTCTGAATTATTTTCTGACAGCTGTAGGAGGGTTCCTCTTCCTTTCCTGGATATTTTTCCTTGCGATCATTCCGGCATTGACCCAGTGGCTGGTGGTGCAACCCAATGAGATTACCCGGGAACTGCCTTATATTTCAAACAATATCAAGTTTACACGCTATGCCTTCGATCTTGGCAGAATTGAGGAAAAGCAGTATCCGGCAAACCGTACATTCACGCAACAAACGGTGGACAGTAACCAGAGTACTTTCAATAATGTCAGGCTGTGGGACTGGCGGGCACTGGACGCAGTTTACAAGCAGTTTCAGGAAATCAGGCTGTATTATGAATTCAGTGATGTGGACATCGACCGGTATACTTTTGACAGTACCTATAACCAGGTTATGGTCTCTGCACGTGAGATGAATCTTGAAAACCTGCCTCAACAAAGCAAAACATTTGTAAACCAGCGCTTCAAATATACACACGGGTTTGGTATTACCCTCACCAGGGTGAATGAATTTACTGATAATGGATTACCCAATATCCTGGTCAGGGATATCCCGCCAATAAGCCGTTATCCGAGGCTGGTGGTAAAACAACCCCGTATTTATTACGGCGAACTGACCAACACCCCTGTTGTGGTGAATTCAGGTGAGGAAGAATTTGATTACCCGAGTGGAGAAAAGAACATTTTCTATAAATATAAGGGAAAGGGAGGTGTACAGGTCTCTGGTACATGGCGGAAATTTCTCTTTGGATGGAAATTTGATGGTACACGCTTTTTCCTTTCAGGTTATCCTACTCAGGAAAGTCGTATTATGTTCTACAGGCAGATCAAAACACGCGTAAATAAACTGGCACCTTTTCTGCAATTTGATGGCGATCCCTATATCGTACTGGGTGACGAAGGGCAGCTTTACTGGATTATTGATGCCTATACCAGTTCAAACAGTTTTCCTTACAGTGAACCCTACAAGTCACATGAAACCATCACCTACCAGGAAAACAATGCAAACAGGGAGATCAGGACGAATGAGGCTCCCGAATTAAACGGGCGCAATTATGTCCGCAATTCAGTGAAGGCAGTGATCAACGCCTTCAGTGGTGATGTTTCCTTCTATGTATTTAAGCCTGATGATCCGGTACTGAAAACCTGGGAAAAAATATTTCCCGGCTTGTTTAAACAACGTCAAGAAATGCCGTCTGACCTGCAAAAGCACATCAGGTATCCTGCTGATATGCTTATCGTACAGGGAATGAAGTATGCCAAGTATCACATGACTGATCCGGCTGTTTTTTATAACCAGGAAGACCTGTGGATCAGGGCAACTGAAAAGTATTATAACAATGTTCAGCCGGTTGAACCCTATTACATCATGTGGCAACAGCAACCAGAAGAGAAACCCGAGTATGTACTGATGATGCCTTTTACTCCCAAGAACAGGCAGGTGCTGATCGGCTGGATCGCTGGCATGTGCGACGGGGATAATTACGGTCGTTTCCTTGCCTATAAGTTTCCGAAAGAAAAGCGCATCCTGGGACCGCAGCAGGTGGAGACCAAGATCGATCAGGATTCCTATCTCTCCGGACAGCTTACGTTGTGGGATCAGCGCGGATCGAGTGTGATCAGGGGCAATGTGCTGGCTATACCCGTAAGCGGTACCATCGTATATGTTGAACCCATTTATCTGCAATCGGAAACAGCTGCCTATCCTGAGCTCAGGCTGGTGGTGATCATGCACAACGACAACCTTAGCTAAGCCGAGTCGTTCGATGAAGCATTGAAAGGACTGTTTGAAGATACCGGTACCGGAGGAGGTAAGGTACAGAAAGCAGAATCCGGCCAGGCGCCCACGATTGTGCAAGGTACCGATTTGATTGACCAGGCTTCCGACGCCTTTAACCGGTACCTGAAGTACATGGGCGAGCAGGATTTTGAACGTTCCTCAAAAGCATTGAAAGACCTTCAACAGGCACTGGAAGCAATGAAGAAGAAAGAACAAAAACCATAAATATTTTCTGAAATAATCAGACAGAACAAAGCAGGCCGTTTGTTTCAAACGGCCTGCTTTGTTCTTATTTGTCTTGCAACTGTACATATTTTTCCCGACTTTTGCAGGCCGTTCCGGCCATTTTTATGAATGTCCGTATTGACTGATACACGGGTTATTCGGGTATATGAAGGATTTTTTATGAAAGATTTAACTGAGGGAAAAGAGAGCAGACTGATATTCCAGTTTGCCCTGCCTATGCTGTTGGGTAATGTGTTTCAGCAAATGTACAACATTGTTGATAGCATCATTGTGGGCAATACGCTGGGAAAAAATGCACTGGCATCTGTTGGTGCTTCATTTCCTATTATTTTTACGGTTATTTCACTTATTGTGGGCATTGCATCAGGAAGTACGGTGATAATCGCTCAGTTTTACGGGGCTAAAAATATTGAAAAGGTAAAGCGGGCTATTGATACCATGTACATCAGTCTGTTTGTTGGGGCGCTGATCGTAGGGTCCCTGGGTGTAATTTTCGCACAAAAAATTTTCCTTCTTATTGGTCTTCCCAATGAATTGTTGCCACAGGCAACCATTTATCTGCGCATTTACCTGAGTGGTATTTTGGTGTTTTTTGGGTTCAACGGAACCAGTGCCGTACTACGGGGCATGGGCGACTCACGCACTCCTCTTTATTTTTTAATTGGCTCCACCCTGTTTAATATTGGACTCGATTTGCTTTTTATCCTTGGCCTGGGTATGGGCATCGGCGGGGCAGCGCTGGCTACCCTCATATCGCAGGGTGGTGCATTTATCACCATGATCATTTACCTGAACAAGCGGCATGAGATAATACGGTTCCGGCTGAAAGGACTGGTGTTTGACAAAGATCTTTTTCGTAAAAGTCTGCGCATTGGCTTGCCTACGGGACTGCAGCAGACATTTGTAGCCCTGGGTATGATGGCATTGCTGGGTATTGTAAATACTTTCGGTACCGACGTGGTGGCCGCCTATTCTGTGGCAACACGAATTGATTCTATTGCCATGCTGCCG
>DASQZP010000439.1:0-2614 GCA_035638655.1 Bacteroidales bacterium | reverse complement strand
AGTTTGCTACCGGGATCTGGCTGGAAATGATCGTGGAAGACCTTCCATGCCTGTCTTCAATGATCTCCATTAAGTCTAACTGCTGCTGTCTTTCCAGATTTGTTAATCCAAAATCATCCAGGATGAACAAGGATGTCTTTGTGGATAACACGGTTCGATTTGTGCCAGTGATTCCGGTCTAATTGTGCCAGTGATTCCGGTCAAACTGTGCCATTTTTTTTGGTCGCCGGGCCTGGCCGGAACGCGGTTCGATTTGTGCCATTTTCCGTTTCGATTTGTGCCATTTTAAAAGATCAGTTTAACCACTACCTTATCGCATTTTAAATTAATTAAACTGCGATATGGCTAATACACTTGATCTAATGGACATTAAACAAATTATCACCTTACATTTAGACCACTACAGCAACCGTAAAATTGCTGGCACACTTGGGATATCCCGCAATACAGTGAACACGTATTTACATCTTTTCCACGGATGTAAATATAGCCTGGAAGAGCTTCTGCAATTGGATCAGACACGTTTTAATACCCTCTTTGCTTCTCATACTACCATTGTTAACGAAAGGTACAATGAGTTGATGCTCTATTTTGAAAAAGTCAACCTTGCCCGTAACCATCCCGGTTTTACCTTTTTGTACCACTACGATCTATACAAGGAACAAAGCAAAAATCCATACAGTTATACACAGTTTATGGAACATTACAACCGCAAATATGCCAGGATAAAAGGTTCAATGAAACTGGAACATCAGGCAGGAAACGAGATATTTATCGATTTTGCCGGTAAAAAGCTTCAGATCACAGACCGGGATACCGGGGAAATTAAACAGGTGGAAGTTTTTATAGCCATTCTGCCTCATAGCCATTACACCTATGTAGAAGCCTGTTATAGTCAACAACGTGAAGATCTGATAAAATGTGTGGGTAATGCATTGAGTTTCTATGGTGGAGTACCAAAAGCCATCGTATCAGACAATTTAAAATCGGCTGTTACACGGGCAAGTAAGTATGAACCCTTGATTAATCGTGCATTTAAAGACTTTGCCCGTCATTTTAACTGTGTTATAAATCCTACCAGAGGTTACAGTCCCCAGGATAAAGCTTTGGTAGAAAATGCGGTACAGCTTACCTATCAACGTATTTACTACCCGATCAGGAATATGACCTTCTTTACCCTTGAAGAACTCAACAGGGAGATAAGAAAACGATTGGAGAGCTACAATAACATGCTGTTGCAACGTAAAGAAATCAGCAGAAAAGAGCTCTTTCAGTCTGTAGAACGCGGATATTTAAAGCCTTTACCTGAAGGCCCCTATCAAATAAAGCAATACACCCGGGCCAAGGTCCAGAAAATAGGTTATATCTACTTCTCTCCGGATAAGAGTTATTACAGTGTACCCTATCGCTATATTGGCAAATCAACACAAATCCAGTACACTGCAAATACAGTTGAAGTTTACTATAACCACGAACGCATAGCCCTTCACAAGCGCAATCCGGAAAAAGGCATATACATTACCAACAGGGAACATTTAAGCAGTTCACACCAGGCTTACGTCGACTGGAGCCCTGAATACTTTATGAAAATGGCAACCAAACACGGGCATGCAGTACTGACATATGTCAAGCAAATACTTGGTTTATGTGATTATCCCGAGACTGCCTATAAAAGTATTATGGGGATCATTCAATTACACAAAATATATGGTTCTGAAAGACTTAATAATGCCTGCGAAAGAGCCATTTTTGCCAACAGACCTTCTTACAGGATGGTGAAAAATATACTGAAAAATAACCTGGACAAGGAAACCAATGTACAGCAAGAATTAAACCTTGATAAGCCTCACATCCCTGAACATGAGAATATCAGGGGAGCTTCAAATTATAAATAATCAAAACTCTATTACATTATGAACAACAATCAAACGGTTGAAAAACTAAGAAAAATGCGATTAACAGCCATGGCTGATTTACATTGGCAAAACGTGAAAAACAACCAGCTTGTCAATGCTACTGCGGATGAATATATCGGTTTATTAGCCGATCATGAGTGGGAAGACAGGCAACAAAAGAAAATAACCCGGTTGCTCAAACAAGCTGGTTTTAAACAAAAATCCAGTATTGCTGAAGTGGATTATGCAGCAATACGCAACCTGGATAAAAACATGTTCGACCGACTGGGTATTCTTGATTTTATTAAAAGATCAGAAAATGTTATCCTTACCGGCCCGGCAGGTGTCGGCAAAAGCTTTCTTGCCCAGGCATTGGGTAACCAGGCTTGTATGATGGAGTATAAGGTTTTATATGTCAACACTGCACGCTTTTTCACAAAGCTCAAGCTGGCTAAAGTAGATGGAACCTACATAAAAGAAATACAAAAAATATCCAAAATTGATTTACTTATTTTAGACGATTTTGGATTACAATCTTTTGATAACCACACTCGTGAATCTTTAATGGATATCATTGATGACAGGCATAATCATAAATCAACCATTGTATCCTCTCAGATACCGGTCTCTGCCTGGTATGATATCATTGGAGAGGGAACAATAGCAGATGCCATTTTGGACCGACTTGTAAACTCATCACACAGGATAGATCTGAAAGG
>DASQZP010000438.1:0-4193 GCA_035638655.1 Bacteroidales bacterium | reverse complement strand
ACCGTGTTGTTAACCCATATTTGACTGATTATAATAAACTTATAACCTTCAGTTAACAGGTTAACAGGTTTACAACAATTTTTTATGATTTATATATGAGTCCAGTCTAAAAAGGTCACAGACAAAAATATGAATTTTAGGTCTGTCATCAACCAATTTTAAGCCATGCTTTAAGTATCATAAATTCAGGTGGTTGTATAAATATTTTAGCGATTTCGTAAAAACATGTATATCAGAGGCTTAACTGTTCCACGTGGAACTTAAATATTTGAATGTCAGTATAATAAATCGTATCTTTGTTTTGGAAAATAAAATCATAAACTACATGTTCAAAACAAATAACCAGCCGAAATTATTTAGTTTCGAAAACGAGCTAAGCCAAAAGGTTAGCAAAGTACTTGAAGGCTCTAAAGAGAAGTGGTTCTATAATCTGATACTACGGAATATTAACGAAATGGATTTCAGGGAGCTCTATTCAGGCAAGTCCAGCCGCCCAAACTCTCCGGTTAACATCTTGGTTTCTGCGTTGATTTTAAAAGAACTCAAGGGGATTAGTTATGACGAGCTTATGGAAAGTGTGATGTTTGATTTGCGATACAAAACAGCCTTGGGGCTTACAAGCATTGGTGAAGTCCCATTTTCAAGAGCCACGCTTTTCAATTTTCAGAACAGGGTGCTGGATTATCAGCTGCAAACAGGTATAAATCTGATAGAGCAGGTTTTTGACAAACTATCGGCCAGGCAAATTAAAGATTTAGCGCTAAAGGCCGATATTCAACGGAGCGATTCCACGTTGGTTGCTTCCAATATCCAAAAATATTCCCGGCTGCAATTATTGATTGAGGTACTTGTGCGGTTGGACAGAATCCTTTTGGAAAAGGACAAGCAGTTTATTCATAAACAGTTGGAGGCATACCTGAACAAAGGAGCCGACAAATACATTTATGCGCTAAAAGGCAATCAGTTACCCCACGAGCTGGAAAAACTGGGCAAGGTGTATTACCGGGTTTTTGAATGGATGAGAGAGAAAAAAGAGTATCAGGACAAAAAGGAATTTATCAATTTCCAGCGGGCATACAAGGAACATTTTGTGGTTGTTGACGGAGAAACCAACACAAGACCGACAGAAGAACTGCACAGCGGGATGCTGCAATCTCCCGATGACCCGGATGCTACTTATCGGCAAAAGCGAGGAGAACACAATAAAGGTTTTACAATAAACGGGACTGAAACAGCAAATCCTGAAAATCCACTGCAATTGATTACCGATATTTCAGTGAACCCCAATAACATTGACGATACTCACATTTTGAACGAGCGGGTTGACAATCTAAAAGAGAAAACTCCGGAATTAAACGAAATGCATACCGATGGTGGTTACGGAAGCCAGGATAATGACAAAAAGTTTGAAGAGCTGGGAATAAAACATATAACAACAGCCGTTAGAGGCCGGGAAAGTGAAATTGAGAAAAAAATTGAACAGACATCACAGTCCCCTGATATTTACTCTGTAGAATGCCCTTTTCAAAAAGTAGAATCCACCCCAACTAAAAAGCGCCATAAAGTACGTTTTGACATGGATACCTGCAGTCAGTGCCCGTTAAATAACAAGTGCCAGATATTTAAAAGCAAGGGACGCTATTATTTCACCCATGAAGATTACCTGCAAAACAAACGAAACAACAATATTGTAAACATCCCTGATGAACGTCGCAGGCTCAGGCCCAATGTTGAAGCATTGATGAACGAATTTAAAATAAGGACCTCGGGCGGAAAACTAAAAGTCAGAGGTTTATTTAAAGCAGCCCTATTTGCATTCAACACCGGAATTGCCATTAATTTTGGAAGGATATTCCGATATATTGCCCAAAATGGGTCTACAGGTGGGTCTGATTTGGGGAATTTGCTTGCTTTTAAAAATAATTTGTTAACTTCTGTGAAGTTACGGCAATTTTTGATGTTATTTATGGATGATTTTGCGTCACGCTTGTTCTGTCAGAAATGTTTTTCAGATCAGGGCTACTTTCGGCAAAACACGCCAGGAATATAAATTTTAAATCAAGGTGTTTTTATACCGGACTCATAGATGGTAAATGGTCCAAAATAAAGCGGTTCGATTATAATAATCCTGAATATTCGATTTTAACCCCAACCTTGTCACCTGACGAAAAAAGACTGTATTTTGCTTCAGATATGCCCGGGGGGTACGGCGGAACAGATCTTTATTATTGTAAATGGACGGGTACAAACTGGGATACTCCTAAGAATCTGGGGCCGGTTATCAACACACCCGGCAATGAATCCTATCCATTTGCAAGCAAATCGGGTAAACTCTTTTTTGCTTCCGATGGCATTCCCGGCTTTGGAGGGAAAGACTTGTTCTACAGTCAGAATATTAATGACAAATGGATCAGCCCTGTACATCTCGATGCAGGTATTAATTCTCCATTTGATGATTTTGGTCTCATAACTGATGCAAATCTGGAATATGGTTTTTTCTCATCAAACAGAGAAAATAATGATGATATATATAGTTTTACAGCCAATCCGGTTCAATTTCCGATTTGTGACAGTTTAGCAAAGAATAATTACTGCTACTTATTTTACGATGAATTTCAAACTAGAAATGATTCGGTACCTGTAATATATGAATGGAATTTCGGTAATGGAATAAAAAAATATGGAGTGCAGGTTGATTATTGTTTTCCTGGTACCGGAAGATATGAGGTTTGGTTGAATTTGCTTGATGCTGTTCACACTGACTCAATTGTTAGTAGAACTTCTTATAAATTCGAACTCGAAGAGGCCGGGCAGCTCTATTTTAATTCACCTGATGTTGCAATTGTGAATGAACCAGTTTTGTTTGACGGAGAAAACACAAAGATTTCTGATTATAAAACTAACGGATATTGGTGGGACTTTGGTGAAGGATTTATAATAAAAGGCCCCCTGACAAGCAAAACTTTTATGCAAAAAGGTGAGTATACCATAAAACTTGGTTTATTGGGTAAAAGTGATAAACCAGTAAATGATACCATGGTATGCCTTAGTAAAAAGATGAAAATATTTGAGAATTATTCATCGTTAGCCAGGCAACAGGCCACTGAAATCAGTAATCTCTGGAATATTTATTTTCTTCCTGGAATACAAGATTCCTGTAAATCAGTAAGCATGGATAATCAAAATGATATAGTAAAAAGATCAAACGGATTAAGGGTTAAAATATATCTGCTGGATAATTTATCAGAATTAAAGAAAAAGAAAATAGTTGATAATCTTTATGAAATAAAAAATAGCAGAATTGATATAAATGATACCGGAATAGATACCTTATCAAATCTGGTTTTAACTAAAATAGTTGATGTTTTTAAGGAAATTCCCGATTTAAAACTTGAAATTGCCGTTTATACTGAAGAACAGAGATCTTCAAAACATAATATTGAAACTTCTGAAAATTGGGCAAATGAAATATATACATGGTTTCTTAATCATGGAATTTCACAAGAAACCCTTCATTTTGATGGTTTTGAAAGTAAAGCATCTGGTGCTGCAGGCAAGGATAAGCAAGACAATAATCCTTACCGGTGGATAGAGTTTATTATTTTGAACCAACAGGATAATTGAGATACTATGAAAAAATCTACGCTATTAATAATGATTATTCTGTTTTGTATAGCTAGAGTATTTTCACAATCTGCACCGGCAGTTGATGAAAATATACCTTATCTGGTAACTTTCGGTGCTGATTCAAAAACATCCTGGGGTGATGATGATTTTTGCCAGATATTTTTCTTCAGAATTCCTGATTCCCAAACAGCACCGGTATTTATCAGGGTATACGATCCTGAAACAGGCGGTGATATTGATGAACCAAAAGGAGCATTCAATACTGTCACAAGATTTTCTGTTTATGGAGGGACCGGTTGCTGGTCTGATAAAGATGCTCAGGCTATTTACCCGGCAGGAAACTACAAAAGCGGCGTATTACTATCGACAAAGACTTTTAGTCAGGAAATGAATTACAATAAAAAATATTACACCTTTGGCCCCTTTAATCCATATGAGGGAGAAGATGCAGATAAATTAGACGGAAGGGTATTTAAAGTAATTGCTGAAGGTGTATCTGGTGATGATGGTAATTTATACCGGTATTTTTTAAGCATTAGTCCGGATGAGAATATTCCGGTTGAAGG
>DASQZP010000437.1:0-2176 GCA_035638655.1 Bacteroidales bacterium | reverse complement strand
CCCCCTCCAAATCTAATATCCCTGCTATTTGCTGATTCAGAGTATATTTCATCTTCATTACCCCAAGTTGTACCACCATCAGTACTATGTCGAATACAAATACTACCGTAATCACCTGAACCAACGTGTTTTTCACCATTGCGATATATTATCACCGTATGTCCTGTTAAAGGATTAGCTGATATTAAACCGAAATGCCGATAGTGGTTATTATCTGATAAGTCGGTAAGTTCCTTTTGTATTGTACTTCCCAAAGGCCAATATTTATCAGGAGAAAATACTTCCATATTAATTAAATTTTGGTTGTTTATTAATATATCAAAGGCCTAATGTTTCAAACAAGCTGATCATGTCATCTTCAGGTGTAAAAACTATTTTGGGATAACAAACACTGCTTCCTTCAAAAGTATTACCAATACCCTTGAATTGATTTTGAGGATGAAAGAATGATAGATATCCTGTAACTGAACTCGGAAATGAAAAAACTTCTTTTTTTGTTGAACTATTCCATCCGCTAGTATCATTTCCTAATAAATCCGTAGCCAACCCAAAAACTACGTTTAATTTATAAGGAGTTGTTCCTCTTTTTGTATAATAACAAGCAACAATTCCAACACCTTGGTAATTTATAAAAGATAACCACGGCGGTGCTATATCGCTGGTTAACGTATCAAAATTAGTTTCACCAAGATTTTCCCAGGTTCCTTCGGGATTATCTTCGGTTTTGAACTGACGGAATTTTGTTCCACTGTTTATTTTTGCCAATACTAAGAAACATCCACCACCAAGATTTACCATTGTCGGATGTGAAAATAATGAAGTTCCGGAATATATGGTTATTGTATCAGCTTCGTAAAAATTATCCCCACTATCTGTTGATTTGTATAAATATAGTTTATATACAGCAGGATTTGAACTATTATGTGCAAACCATGTTTGGTAGAGGGTTGTATCTCCGCTATCGCTTGGATCTCCTATATCAACAATATGTCCATATGGACTGAATACAGTATTGGACATCTTAGATAATGTAATCTGATTGCACCAACTTGAACCATCATTATCACTATAGCGATAGTTCATTGATTGATAAGGTGGAAGACCAGTTGGAATATATCGTGCGTAAAATACATACAATCTTCCACTGCTATCATAACCACCTGCGATATTGCGTAAATCTACATTGTTTTCTTCAAATAAAACTTCTTCATATTCCCAATTTGCACCTCCATCAGAACTATGTCTTATACATATTTTCCCATAATCACTTTGTCCATTAAAAGCAGTGCCTCTTCTAAAAATAATTACTGCATGTCCATTAACAGGGTTTACAGAAATAATGCCGCAATTTCTGTACAAAGTTCCAGATGATAAGTCGGTAAAAGTTTTTTGAATCGTTGACCCTAAAGGCCAATAATTTGCAGGTGTCATATTTTTAACATTTCGTTTATTACCAACTTAAATAGCAAAAATAGTAAAATAGTAAAATTAAATCGAGATAAGTAGAAAAATTTAATTTTTTTCGGATATAAGTAAAATTTTAGCGTAATTCGGCAACCAAGATAAAATTAAATGAATAATGAACTATTGATGAAATGCCAGCCCCTAACTAATTAGGAATTAAGGCACAGTTGAGCCCAAAAAAGAGGTAGCCGGTTTATTAACCTACTACCTCATCTTTATTGCAGATAGGAGCGAATTATAAGCTCAATTGTGTTTTAATTCATGTTGGGATTAACCGCTGTCGTTCAGAGCAGTATACTTAGGGGATTAAACGATTTTCCTCTGTCCCTGCCGGTAGTTTTATTTTGCCGTTTTGCCCGGTTTCCTGTTTTAGTGCTATAAATGGGTTATTTGCTAAAATTTTCGTCCACAAGCGGACATACTATACCCGTTCAGCGAAAAACCGGGCAGTCTTAGCTGTTAACCTGGTGGTGTCAACTGTTCAAAGAACGTTTTTTGGTTCTTATCTAGATATTCCGGCGCAAACCCTGCCACCGATTCCGATGAAATGCTGCCAATGATTCCGGCATACCCTGCCACTTTTTTAAAGGAATTATTCCGATTCAAACCCTGCCAAAATTTGACGGGAGCAGGCCGGACGGCACACAACTTCAGTCCGAAATAAACACTGCCAGTTTTATTTTTCAGAGTCGATTTCTATTTGTATTTCTCT
>DASQZP010000436.1:0-14714 GCA_035638655.1 Bacteroidales bacterium | reverse complement strand
GAAGAAATGGGTATTTCTCTTTCCTATACTCCCTGGCTCAGAACCCTGGTCCCGGATATTAACCTTGCCTATCTGTCATTTTTCAGAAGACTTGACAGACAGCAGGTAATAGCAGCTTCTCTACGCTATTTTTCCCTGGGTGAAATAGTTTTTACCAACCAATTCGGGGACTATCAGGGACAACATACACCTAATGAATTTGCAATTGATGCTGGTTATTCCAGACTTTTTTCAGATAAGTTTTCAGGCGGACTGGCTTTCAGGTTTATACGTTCCGACCTTACAGGAGGTGCCGTAAGTTCAACCAGCGGAGAAACAAAAGCAGGAATTGCTTTCGCGGCTGATGTATCTGCTTATTACCAGACAGACATTCAAGTATCTGACAAGGATGCAAAATTATCCTTTGGCGCAGATATTTCAAATATCGGTACTAAAATATCCTATACGCAAAATCAGGATGCAGATTTTATCCCCATCAATCTTAGACTAGGGGGAGCATTGAAAATGAATCTGGATCCATATAACACACTTACATTTGCCCTGGATTTCAATAAATTACTGGTTCCCTCCCCTCCTGTTTATTACCAGGACTCTACCAATGCCGCCGGTGATCCTGTCATTCATTACGGAATGGATCCCAATGTTTCGGTTCCGGTTGGCATGTTCAGGTCTTTTTATGATGCACCCGGAGGCTTTAAAGAGGAAATAAATGAGATCATGTATTCAATCGGTGCTGAATACTGGTACAGAAACCAGTTCGCCATCAGGGGAGGATACTTCCATGAAAACCAGAACAAGGGAAACCGCAAATTTTTCACCCTCGGTGTGGGCCTTAAATTGAATGTTTTTGCAGTTGACTTCGCTTATCTCGTTCCTACTTCAGGAAGACAAAATCCCCTGGCAAATACCATGCGCTTTACGCTATCCTTCAATTTTGACAAATACAAAAATCAAAATGCCGGTAACTAGCGTAGAAAATATTTAACTTTGAGCCCTGAATTAATCCAAATTCAGGGTTTTTTATAACCTTAAAACAATAATCATGAATATCAGAGTTGGCAATGGTTATGATGTCCATAAATTGGCTGAAAACAGAAAACTCATAATTGGTGGAGTAGAAATACCACATTATAAAGGTTCTGTTGCCCATTCCGATGGTGATGTACTCATCCATGCTATCTGTGATGCGTTGTTGGGTGCAGCGAATCTAAATGACATAGGCTACCATTTCCCGGATACTGATCCGGCATTCAAAAATATCAGCAGTCTGGTTCTTCTTGAAAAAACCAGGGAACTTATAAGCGGGAAAGGTTATATTATCGTTAATATTGATGCAGTGATATGCCTGCAAACCCCAAAACTAAAACCCTTTGTTCCTGCCATGAAAGAAAAACTGGCTGCAGCGATGAATACCTCTGTTGATAATGTTTCTGTGAAAGCGACCACCACGGAAAAGCTCGGTTTTGTAGGCAATGAAGAAGGTATTTCTGCATACGCAGTTGTATTACTCGAACAAACCAGCTAAATTTGAAATAATAGCCGGATTCCTTTCAATATCGATTGTTTTTCATTCCAAGTATGAATCCGGTTGTTTCAGGTTAAATACAGAATACTATGGCAAAAACAATTGTACTGGGAGCCAGTCCAGATCCACTCAGATTTTCAAACAAAGCAGTAAAAAGCCTGATCCGGCATAACCATGAAGTAATACCATTGGGTAACAGGGAAGGCAGAATTGCAGGAAAAGATATTATCATCGGACGGCCTGATTTTAAGGATATTCATACAGTTGCTCTTTATCTGAATCCTGAAAATCAAAAAGAATATTACAACTATATTGTAAAACTCAGCCCGAGAAGGGTAATTTTCAATCCTGGGACAATCAATGATGAATTAGTTGAACTGGTTAAGAAAAATAATATTGAACCTGTGGTAGATTGTGCCCTGATTATGTTAAATAATAATAAATACTAATATTGATTACAACAATTAACAACCAGTCGGAATTCCAGGAAATATTAAGTAACAACAAAGCCGTACTTGTATATTTTTCAAATGATGCCTGTAATGTTTGTAAAGTATTGAAGCCAAAAGTGGAAGAGATGCTTGACGCAAATTTTCCTGAAATCCAGATGTATTATGTAGATACGGTTCTCACTCCGGATATTTCAGCTCAATATACGGTATTTACCATTCCCACCATTGTAGTTTTCTTCGAAGGAAAGGAAATCATAAGAAAAAGCCGTCACATAGGAGTTGACCAGCTTCAGAGTGAAATTGAACGGCCCTATAGTATTTTCTTTAGCTAGTGTCTGTCCACAATGTCCGATAACTACGTTGTTGCAAAAAATTATTCCCGGATACAGGTTGCGTTAGCAACGGCTGTCCCGGTTCCAAAATCATCTGTGTACTGAATATCTATTCTGTTCTTATTGGAAGATATGGTACCGGAACCATTAATTGTATGCCCTTCAATCGTTTGGTTTGAAATTATAAGTCTGTTCCCGTCAACTAAAGCTGTAGCGTAAGAACTTGTATTGATATCCCCGCCCAGGTTTGAAAAATTGTAGATATATACCTCATTGATATCATTGGGGGAAACAACCAACTGAACCCGGTAAGAATAATCATATTGTTTCTGAGGGTCATTTTGAGTGTAAATTTCACTACAATTATAAACCCCTTCAATTGATTCGGCGTTGCTCAGGTTTTCCGGCTCGCATGAATCAAATGAAATTACCAATAGAATTAGTGAAACAGATAAAAGAATTATTCTTTTCATAGAAGGACCAAAATAGATTATACTGTTGCAAATCTAATCTGAAAAATTCTATTGAGCAATAGTAAATTAATCACTGGGAAAAATATTTCTTATCACTTTGTTTAAATAAATTTATATGACTATCTGGAATGATTAATATAAAATGAGTGTCGGATTATATTCCTAATTTAAAAGTTATCATAATCAGTAATCCAATCCGCTGCCTAATGTTCTTCTAAAATGGCTTTAAACTAATACTCCCCCACACTGCCCCTCAGTCCCCTAAAGGGGGCCGCCCGCAATTTTAGCCGAAACTTCATTTTAAAACCGAGCGAAGGCCCCCTTTAGGGGGAAAGGGGGCAGCGTAAGCGGAATTTTTTTATATAAAATTTATTGGATATTAGCTTTATATATGATTCCCGATACTCATTTAATTTTATTAATTATTCCCGTAAGTCATTTATTACTCTTCTGTCATGGTCATGAGAGAATGTTCCTCTCTGTCTGTGGTTAAGGCCTGTTTCAGAACAAGTCATCAATCAGTTCATCATCAGCCAGATTAGGCAGAGTAATCCTGAGATTCGGAACATACTCCATTTCCCGGCGGATTGTTTCCATTGCTCCTTCATTTCTTGCCCAGCTTCTCCTGCTGATGCCATTATTTACATCCCAGTGCAACATCATTTTAAGCTTCCGGTCTGCCTCTGCTGAGCCATCCAGGACCATGCCAAACCCCCCGTTGATTACTTCGCCCCATCCCACACCACCTCCGTTATGCAGGGAAACCCAGGTAGCTCCCCGAAAAGCATCACCGATAACATTTTGGACAGCCATATCGGCAGTAAAACTTGAACCATCGTATATATTTGAGGTTTCCCGGAAAGGCGAATCGGTTCCCGATACATCGTGATGATCGCGTCCCAGCACAACCGGTGCCGATACCTGCCCTACCCGGATGGCTTCGTTGAATGCTTCCGCAATCTTAATTCTCCCGATGCTGTCAGCATACAGAATACGTGCCTGCGACCCAACCACCAGGTGGTTTTTTTCTGCTTCACGAATCCAGTGGATATTGTCATTCATCTGACTTTTTATTGAAGACGGGGCATCGTCAAGTAATTTTTCCAGGATGTTGGCTGCTATATTATCCGTAACATGTAAATCGTGCGAATCGCCAGAGGTACAGACCCAACGGAAAGGTCCAAATCCATAATCAAAGAACAGTGGTCCCATGATGTCCTGAACATAAGAAGGATACCGGAATTTCCCCTCTGCTGCAAAAACCTCTGCTCCGGCCCTTCCCGCTTCCAGCAAAAATGCATTGCCATAATCCCAGAAGTACATACCGCTGCTTGTGAGCTTGTTGATTGCATTTACCTGGCGACGCAGACTTTCATATACTTTTTCCCTGAATTTATCAGGATCTTCCCGCATCATGGCATTGGATTCTTCCAATGAAAAACCTGCCGGATAATAACCTCCGGAAAAAGGATTGTGCAATGAGGTTTGATCAGACCCCAGTTCAACTTTCAGATCGGAGGTTGCAATTTTTTCCCACAAATCCACAACATTTCCCTGATAAGCCAGCGATACAGCTTCACCTTTCTCTCTGGCCTGTTTGGTTCGTTCAATTATACTGTCCAGATCCTCAAAAACCTCATCTACCCACTTCTGTTTGTGACGAACCTCTATAGCCTTTGGATTTATCTCCGCTACCAGACAAATCCCGCCTGCTATCACCATTGCTTTTGGCTGGGCGCCCGACATACCACCCAATCCGGAAGTAACGTAAACAACGCCTTGCATTCCCTGCGGACTCACCTTCCTGCCTGCATTCAAGACCGTAATGGCTGTGCCATGCACAATACCCTGCGGACCAATATACATATAAGAACCAGCTGTCATCTGTCCGTATTGTGAAACACCGAGTGCATTCATTCGCTCCCAGTCATCTGGTTTTGAGTAATTTGGGATGACCATTCCGTTTGTTATCACTAACCTTGGAGCTGAAGCATTAGAAGGAAACAATCCCATCGGATGGCCTGAGTACATCACGAGTGTCTGATTTTCTGTCATCTCAGACAGATATTTCATGGTAAGCAGGTACTGGGCCCAATTTTGAAAAACAGCTCCGTTTCCACCATAGGTAATTAGCTCATGTGGATGCTGCGCTACTTCTGGATCCAGGTTATTCTGTATCATGAGCATAATAGCAGCCGCCTCCCTGCAACGAGCGGGATATTCTTCAATTGGCCGGGCGTACATCCTGTACTGTGGACGAAACCGGTACATATAAATTCTACCGTAAAGCTCCAGTTCCCTGGCAAACTCAGGTGCCAGTACTGCATGATGTTTCTTATCAAAATAACGCAGTGCGTTCCTGATTGCCAGTTTTTTTTCTTCGACCGAAAGAATGTCTTTCCTGCGCGGTGCATGATTAGCATCATGATCATACTCGCAAAATTCCGGTAATTGTTCCGGAATGCCCTGTTTTATAGCTTGCTGGAATTCTTCAGAGTTCATCTCTTTTGGGATATTAATTCTAATTACACAAATATAGGGTATTATAAGTCATTGTTCAGATTAAGCATACTGTTGTAGAAAATATCAAATCAACCTTTTCCGTTTTAAACACTGTTTCCTAAATTAACATGAGTAAAACATATATTTCTTATTATCTTTATGCTTTATCAAATTAATCCGGAATAAATAGCTGCCTGATTTTATGCAGCAATTTCAAATCAGATATCTATTATGTACAGAATAATACTATCTATAATCCTGTTGGGTGGATTTTCAACACAATGGACAAAAGCCCAAAAACCGGCTTACAAGCTATACGACAATAAAGGAAAGGAAATAGCATTTGACAAACTCGTTGACAAGGTAAAAAAGGCTGATGTGATATTCTTTGGAGAATTGCACAGTGATCCGCTGGCTCATTGGTTAGAACTTGAACTTACTAAAGCACTCTATCAGACAAAAAACACCAATCTTGTCCTGGCTGCAGAGATGTTCGAGTCTGACAACCAGTTAATCCTGGATGAATACCTGGACGGAATTATCTCTGAAAAAAGTTTTGAAGAGGAAGCAAAACTCTGGAAGAACTATAAAACCGATTATAAGCCTCTTGTTACTTTCGCCAAAGAAAACGGCCTGTCGTTTATTGCAACCAATATACCCAGGAGATATGCCTCCCTTGTGGCAAAAGAAGGTTTTGAGGGGTTAACTAAATTATCAACTGAGGCGCTTGAATACATCGCCCCTCTTCCCATAGAATATAATCCGGACCTGGAAGGATATAAAAAAATGCTTGAAATGTCTCACATGGGCGGCATGAAACCAAATGAAAATTTTCCAAAAGCACAGGCAATAAAAGATGCAACAATGGCTTATTTTATTCTTAAGAACAGAAACAGAAACGACCTTGTGCTGCATTTCAACGGAAGTTATCATTCCGAAAATCATGAAGGAATTGTCTGGTACATCAATCAAAAAAAACCAGGCCTTAAAATCATTACAATCAGTACTGTCCAGCAGAAAGATGTATTGAATCCAGATGCCTCCATCTTCAACAAGGCAGATTTTATACTGGTTACTCCTTCTTCCATGACACAAACATATTAGTTAGTGTCTGTCCATAATGTCCGATAACTGCGTTATTGCAATAATTTTAATTCCTCATATACATTAGTATACTGTGGATTAAAATTTTTGCACGCCTTGTTCTCGAACATTTTGATCCAGACACTTGACTTTATTGACGGATTCTAGTTAGTGTCTGTCCATAATGTCCGATAACTGCGTTGTAGAATTAATTCTACACAATAACCACTTGATTCTACATCAGGAAAATATTTCCACATTTCCTAATCTATAAGTTGTTTTCCCTCAACCAGATTGTAATATACTGATTTGCCATGGCACAACAATTGTCACCTTCTCTGTTTGTTTATCCGCCACAAATACATTAAAAATTGTTGGAGAATATTCAAAAAACCTTTTTAAAAAGAAAACTTTATGGCTTTTTACCTGTTTTCTATTGAGGCAGAAGGGTAACGAATTCACTACAAGATCATGAATAGCTTCTGCCGGTAACTGAATGTTCGACCTTTCAAATCAGAGCCTATGACAGCATTATTCGTAACATCAGTTTTATTATGGCCTTTAATTTTATATATAGCACTTGCATTTACTGTAGTTACTGGAATGCTTGTACTATCCTATTTTCTCGGAGAGCGAAAAAAGGACCATACAACCAGTGAACCATATGAATCCGGTATAGAAATTACCGGTTCTGCCCGGTTAAGATTCCCCGTAAAATTCTACCTGATCGCCATGTTCTTCGTCCTGTTTGATATCGAGTCAGTTTTTGTGATCACCTGGGCCATTGCATTCCGGGAACTGGGATGGGCTGGTTATGCAGGCATACTCATTTTCACAGGGATACTATTTGTGGTATTGCTCTATGAATGGAGAACCGGGGCCCTTGATTTTGGCCCGGACGGAGACCAAATCCTGAAAAATTACAAACAGGAAAAGGCAAATAAAGCAAAAGAAGAATATATCTAAAGCAGTGATCAATCATTGCTGAAAGTTGAAAATTAAATAAAAAGAAACGCATATGAAATGGTGGTTAACAAAACCTGATTCACCCATAGATCCTCAACAAGGTAACAGCTCATTTGAAGAGACAGTCAAAGAAAGCATATTATTAAGCCGTTTACAGGACATGCTGGCCTGGGGCAGAAAGAATTCAATATGGCCTTTCAATTTTGGCCTTTCTTGCTGTTATGTTGAAATGGCTACCAGTCTGACCAGCCGTTATGACATTGCTCGTTTTGGGGCAGAAGTGATCAGAGGAACACCGAGAGAAGCAGATTTGATGATTGTCGCCGGAACCGTGTTTATTAAAATGGCGCCAATTGTCAAAAAATTATATGAGCAAATGATGGAACCCAAATGGGTCATTTCGATGGGGTCCTGCGCAAACTCAGGAGGTATGTATGATATCTACAGTGTAGTTCAGGGAGTAGATAAGTTCCTGCCAGTTGATGTTTATGTGGCCGGTTGCCCGCCAAGACCGGATGCCTTCATGGAAGGCCTGATGCACTTAAGAGATCAGGTGGGTAACGAAAAACGCCCTTTGAGCTGGTTGATCGGACCACAAGGCATTACTAAACCTGAACCGGTTTCCTGGAGGGAAAAGAAACATAAACAGCATACGTCAATAACTGAACTTCCTTCACCAGATAAGCTGCCTTAAAATAATATACTGAACACTAAACCTATCATGACAGACGAACAAGCTCTTTTATTCAGAGAAATAGAAGCAAAAGCAGGCCGCGGCCTCTTTACTGCAGAAGTAAATCAACATGATGGCATTCTTACTGTCTGGTCGCCGGTGAACAAACTTATTGAACTGCTTGGCTTTCTGAAAAACGAGATTAAAGACCCCTATCGCATGCTGGTCGATATTACCGCGGTGGATATGCGTGCTTATTCTTCTGATGCAACACAGCCTGATCACCCCTTTATTATTATCTATCAATTGCTTTCTTATGAGAGAAATGACGATATAAGAATCAAATCAGGACTGGATGAATTATTTCCGGAAGTACCGTCTATAACCGGCATTTGGCCTTCAGCCAACTGGTATGAGCGGGAAGTATATGATATGTTCGGGATCGGATTCAAAGGCCATCCGCATTTGAGCCGGATATTGATGCCGGCAAACTGGGATGGACATCCTTTGCGCAAGGAACATCCTGCCAGGGCTACTGAAATGGCCCCTTTTACCATGCCGGATAAAAAAATGGAAAAGGAAGAAGATACACTTCAGTTTAAACCCGAAGAATGGGGCATGGAAAGGTATGGAGAAGATTCTGATTTTATGTTCCTGAACCTTGGTCCACAGCATCCCGGAACACACGGGGTATTGAGACTGGTTTTGCAACTAAGCGGCGAGGAAATTATTGATATAGCCCCGGATATAGGCTTTCACCACCGGGGAGCCGAAAAAATGGCAGAAAGACAATCATGGCACACATACATTCCCTATACTGACCGCGTTGATTATCTGAGTGGAGTACTTAACAACCTGGCTTATCTTCAATCGGTGGAAAAACTCGCCGGCATCGAAGTTCCCGACAGGGCAAAAGTGATCCGGGTAATGATGTCAGAGCTTTTCCGGATGGCCAATCACCTTGTTTGGTACGGCACTTTTGCACAGGATATTGGACAGATGTCGCCTGTTTTTTATATGTTCAGCGACAGGGAAAAGATATTTGACATTGTGGGTGCCATCTGCGGTGCCAGGATGCATCCCAACTGGTTTCGAATAGGTGGTGTTGCTCAGGATCTGCCCGAAGGATGGGAAAAACCTATCAAAGAATTTATCCGGTATTTTCCTGCCAGGCTAAAAGAATATGATACCCTTGTAATGCACAATAAATTTTTCAGGGAAAGGACAAAAGGCATTGGAATTTACACTACTGAAGAGGCAATAGAATGGGGGGTAACGGGACCGGGACTCAGGGCAACCGGTTTTGACTGGGATTTCAGGAAGAAACGGCCTTATTCAGGTTATGACCAGTTTGATTTCGAAATACCGGTCGCTGCAAACGGGGACTGCTATGACCGCGGTCTTGTCCGTATCGAAGAGATGAGACAAAGCCTGCGGATTGTTGAACAGTGCGTGAACAACATGCCATCTGGCCCTTATAAGTCAGATCACCCGCTAACCACACCGCCACGTAAAAACCGGACCATGCATGATATTGAAACACTTATCAACCATTTTGTAAATGAAACCTGGGGCCCGGTAATGCCAAAGGGTGAGGTGTTTTCTGGTATTGAAAATGCCAAAGGATATAACGCTTATCACATTTTCAGCAATGGCAATACCACCTCCTACCGCACACGCATAAGGACCCCGTCTTTTGCTCATTTGCAGATGATCCCATATATAAGTAAGGGCTATACGGTAGCCGATCTGGTTTCCATTCTGGGGAGTATTGATTTTGTATTGTCAGATGTTGACAGGTAAATGATTATTGAATAAATAAAAGTAAAATATGCTTTTAGAACAAGAAAAACAGGAGATTGAGGAGGAACTTAAAAAATTTCCCTTAAAAAGTGCAGCCTGTATCGAGGCATTGAAAATTGTTCAGAAACACCGCAAGTGGGTGCCTGATGAAAGCATCGAAGACCTGGCTGAGATACTTGATATGACTGCTGCAGAAGTGGAAAATGTAGCAACTTTTTATAACCTCGTATTTCGCAGGCCAGTGGGCAGACATGTTATTTTGCTATGTGACAGTATTAGTTGCTGGATCATGAAATATGAGAAGATAAAGGAATCCCTGCACGAAAGGCTGGGTATTGATTTTGGAGAAACCACTAAAGATGATCGTTTCACCCTGTTACCCGTTCAGTGTCTCGGAAATTGCGACCGTGCCCCCAGTATGATGGTGGATAATGACCTGTATGACACGCTGACACCAGAAAAGCTGGATGAAATACTTTCAAAATATGAATAAAAAAGATCATGGCCAACGATAAACCGCTTACAAAGAATATTAAACCAGGCAATCCGCCTTCCTCACTCAAGGAGTATGAAAAATCAGGTGGTTATGAAGGCTTGCGTAAGGCGTTGAAACTGAAACCTCAGGATGTAACTCAGGAAGTTGAAAAATCCAACCTGAAAGGGAGAGGCGGAGCAGGCTTTAATACCGGGAAAAAATGGAGTTTTGTCCCTGTAGGAGATGACGCACCCTCAATGAAATACCTGGTCGCCAATGCTGATGAGATGGAACCAGGTACATTCAAAGACCGTCTATTGATGGAGGGAGACCCCCATCAGCTCATTGAGGGAATGATTATCGCGGCTTATGCTATCCAGGCTTCCGAAGCTTTCATTTTCCTTCGCTGGGCATACAAAACTGCTGAGCAACGTTTGCAAAACGCTATTTCAGAAGCTCAGGAAGCAGGATATATCGGGAAAAATATTCTTGGCTCAGGTTTTAATCTGGAAATGCATATTCACAGTAGTGCAGGAAGATATATCTGCGGTGAGGAAACCGGATTGTTGAACGCACTGGAGGGCAAAAGGGCGATACCCCGGTCAAAACCGCCTTTCCCCCAGATAAGTGGTCTGTTCGGTAAGCCAACTATCGTTAACAATGTTGAGACACTTTGCAATATTCCCCATATCCTCCACCATGGTGCCCACTGGTACCATGAGCTTAGTAATTCTTCTGAAGGTGGAACCAAGTTATACGGCGTAAGCGGAAGAGTGAAAAATCCCGGATGCTGGGAATTACCTCTTGGGGCTACCATGCGGGAGATTATTGAAGAACATGCAGGTGGGATGCTGGATGGGTATAAATTCAAAGGGGTATTACCCGGGGGTGCTTCCACTGATTTTCTTGTAGAAGAACACATGGATACACCAATGGATTTTGAATCGGTAATGAAAGCAGGAAGCCGACTTGGTACCGGTACCATGGTAATTCTGGATGACCAGACCTGCCCGGTAGGTTTTGTACACAACCTGGAGAAATTCTTTGCGCATGAATCATGCGGATGGTGCACTCCATGCAGGGACGGATTGCCCTGGGTAGCAAAAACACTTGAGGCCATGGAAAACGGAGAAGGGAAGCCTGAAGATATGGATACACTCAACTTTCACACGGGATACCTGGGGATGGGCCATACTTATTGTGCCCTGGCACCCGGTGCAATGGAACCCTTGCAAAGCGCATTAAAGTATTTTAAAGAAGATTTTGAAAAACATATTAAGGACCAAAAATGTCCCTGGAGGTAAATTATGGCTACAATTTATATTGACAACAAGGCATATACAGTGCAGGAAGGAAAAAATATACTGGAAACCTGTATTTCCCTGGGACTTAACCTCCCCTATTTTTGCTGGCACCCTCAGCTGGGATCGGTAGGTGCCTGCCGTCAGTGTGCAGTAAAATCATTTAAAGATGAGCACGACACAAAGGGTAAAATTGTCATGGCCTGTATGGAACCGGTAAAAGACGGCGCAAGAATATCACTGGAAGATGAAGAAGTAAAAGCCTTTCATGCTGGTATTACAGAAGGATTCATGACCAATCATCCCCATGATTGTCCCACATGCGATGAAGGCGGGCAGTGTCATCTGCAGGATATGACAGTCATGACCGGTCATAATTACAGAAGATACCGGTTCAATAAGCGAACCTTCCACAATCAGTACCTCGGTCCTTTCCTCAACCATGAAATGAACCGCTGCATCAGCTGTTACCGGTGTGTCCGGTTTTATAAAGATTATGCAGGTGGTAACGACCTTGATGTATTTGGTGCCCATAATCATGTTTATTTCGGCAGGTACAAAGATGGACCGCTGGAAAGTGAATTCAGTGGCAACCTGGCTGAAATTTGCCCAACCGGTGTATTTACAGACAAAACGCTGAAAAAACATTATACCCGTAAATGGGACCTACAAACGGCGCCGTCACTCTGCGACCAGTGCAGCCTGGGTTGCAACACCATCGCGGGTGAACGATACGGGACTCTTCGAAGCATTACCAGCAGGTACAATGGGGAAGTGAACGGTTATTTTTTATGCGATCGCGGGAGATTTGGGTATGAATATATGAACAGCAATCAGCGCATCAGGAAACCTGCAGTAAGGGGATCATCAGGTAATTTTGAAGATCAGAAGGACACATTGCTCATGCTGGACGAATTACAGAAAATCATCACCAAAAGCGCCAGAATAATTGGCATCGGATCTCCCAGGGCATCTGTTGAATCAAATTTTGCACTGAAAAAATATGTTGGGGCAGATCGTTTTTATTCGGGCATGTCAAAAGAAGAATTTAAGCTGACTAACCTGGCTTTGGAAATACTAACACATACACCTGCTCATATCCCTTCTCTGAAAGAAATTGAAAAATCAGACGCGGTACTTATCCTGGGAGAAGATCTCACCAACACTGCACCAATGGCTGCCCTTGCAGCAAGACAAACCATCAGAAACAAACCATTGAAGGGACTCGAAAAGATGCAGCTTCCCGAGTGGGACGACAAAGCAATCAGGGAGGCCATGCAGGACGAAAAAGGTCCGCTTTACATTGCTGCACCAGCTGAAACCAAATTAGACAGCATAGCCACAAAAACACTGCAAAACAGTCCGGAAGAAATTGCCAGGTTTGGATATGCAGTGGCCGCTCAACTTAGTGAAAAGTCACCTTCTATTGATAATTTAAGTAAGGAAACCATCTCACTGGCTAAAGAAGTTGCTGATGCACTCCGGGAGGCTGATAACCCGCTTATCATTACAGGTACCAGCTGCCATACTGCATCAGTCATGACAGCATCAGCCAATATTGCTGCAGCGCTTTGTAAAGAGGATAAGAAGTCAGGTTTATTTATAACATTACCTGAAGCAAACAGTCTGGGACTTTGCATGCTGGGTGGAAACTCATTTGATGAATTGATAGATGCCGAAAACCCTGTTGAAAATGAGACGGCAATCATTCTTGAAAATGATCTGTACAGAAGAGCACCTGCTGATTTAATTGAAAGCTTTTTATCAAAGCGGACAACAATTGTCCTTGATCATACCCAAACCAAGACCTCTGACAAGGCAAATTACCTGTTGTCTGCCGCTCCTGTAGCTGAATCCAGTGGATCACTGGTCAATAATGAAGGCCGGGCTCAGCGTTTTTTCCAGGTTTATGTACCTGAACATCACATACAGCCTTCCTGGAAATGGATGCAGGCTGTTTCAGCGGCTACAGGTCATGGTGGAATGACTAACTGGGACCATCTGGATGATTTTCTTACCGGACTGGAAGATGAATACCCTGTATTTTCAGGTATTCGGGGAATAACACCACCTCCGGGATATCGTGTTGCAGGTCAAAAAATTCCCAGGGAGTCACACCGGTACAGCGGAAGAACAGCGATGCATGCCAACAAAAGTGTGCATGAGCCAGCACCCCCGGCTGATGAAGATTCACCTATGACATATACCATGGAAGGTTTCTTTGGTGAACCTCCGGCTGCTGTCAATCCAAGATACTGGTCGCCGGGCTGGAACTCAGTACAGGCTATCAATAAATATCAAATTGAAGTAGGAGGCCATTTGCATGGCGGGGATCCTGGTAAAAGATTACTCGAAATTCCAGATGATCAGCATAATGATTTTCAATATTATAACCATGTTCCTCTTGCAAATGAAAGCACAGATGACTGGATTGTACTGCCGCTATATCACATTTACGGATCTGAGGAATTCAGCAGTAAATCTGAAGCTGTAGCCGAAAGAATTCCGGAACCATACCTGGCTGCAAATGCAGATGATCTTGTTCATTCCGGAATTATTGCCGGTTCTCGTGTTACTTTAAAAATTAACGGAAACTCCTTTCAGCTGCCCGTTGTCATTAAAAATAAAATACCCAGGGGGATGATTGGATTACCGGTAGGTATTCCGGGTCTATCATATGTTAAACTACCTGCTAAAGGAAAAATAGAGGAGATGAAAAAATGAGTGAAACGTTGCTGACAATCTTGATCGTAGTAGGTATATTGCTGGCGATCCTTTCATCAGCCGCACTACTGATTTGGCTGGAAAGAAGGATGCTGGGATTTTGGCAGGATCGTCTGGGACCAAACCGGATCGGACCGTTCGGCATCTTCCAGCCACTGGCCGATGTGGTAAAGATATTTTTTAAAGAAGACTGGATCCCTCCCTTTGCAAGTAAAAGGATATTTGTGATCGCTCCCGGCATTTCAATGTTCACAATTCTTTTAAGCTTTAGCGTAATACCATTTACTTCAACCATCCATGTTGCTGAAATGAATATAGGTATTCTTTTTTTCCTTGCCATGACTTCCCTGGGTTCATACAGTGTGGTACTTGCAGGATGGTCTTCAAACAATAAATATTCATTAT
>DASQZP010000435.1:0-2025 GCA_035638655.1 Bacteroidales bacterium | reverse complement strand
AAAAGATTGAGGAGCAATTGTCGGGCAGAGATCTTCCTATGATATTGAATTCTACTCCCGGAGTATATGCAACCGAGCAGGGAGGCGGAGATGGTGATGCACGTATCACCATCCGTGGCTTTAGTCAACGGAATGTTGCCGTAATGCTGGATGGAATTCCGGTAAACGACATGGAAAATGGCTGGGTATATTGGTCCAACTGGTTTGGTCTTGATCAGGTTACCCGCAGCATTCAGGTACAACGTGGTTTGAGTGCTTCACGCCTTGCACTGCCTTCTGTAGGAGGTACCATTAACATTATTACAAAAGGTATTGAACAAAAAAGAGAAACTTCGGTACAGGAATTTGTGGATATGTATGGTAAATCCACAACGTCTGTTGGTTTTACCAGCGGAATGTTGAAGCATGGTTGGGGAATTACGGCTGCCTCTTCCTATAAAAAAGGGAGCAGCTGGGTGGAAAATACTGATGTGGAGGCTTTCTTCCTGTATCTGAAGGTGGATAAACGATGGAAAAACCACATCACCAGCCTGACAGGATACGGAGCTCCGCAAACCCATGACCAGCACAGTTATAAGAGTGCTATTGCAACTTACAGTACAGAATATGCCAGAAAGTTGGGGATTAGTGAAGAGAACTTTCCTTCAATTACCAATTTGGGTATTAACTATAACCAGCATTGGGGCTACATTCAAAGGGATGCTGAACAATGGAACGCTGATCATTCTTCAAGAATTATCAACCCCAATGCTCCGGTAACCATCCTGAACGAAAGAGTTAATACTTATTTTAAACCTCAGTTTAGTTTACGTGATTCCTGGACAGTGAATGATAAACTCTCCGTTACAAATATTGCCTATATGTCAATTGGAAGAGGAGGAGGACAACAAGCCGGTGATGCGCTTAATTATGGCAATCTAATTGCTCCCGGGGATACTATTGGGAATATGCACAGTCCGAAAGAACTTGGACAGGTTAACTGGCAGTCAATTTATAATGGGAATACACGACCTGTTGGATTTAGTGGTGAGCCTACAAATCCACTTTACGGAGATACAATATTTGAATCAACCAATTATTTAGTAGAAAACAGGAACGAACACAATTGGTATGGTTTGTTGTCAAATGTGTCCTATAATTTGAATAATCAGTGGTCATTTTCAGGTGGTCTGGATTTACGTTCTTACGAAGGCACACATTATAGTTTAATTACTGATTTACTTGGGGGTGATTATATTGTAGATAAATCTGTAAAGGGAGTTGATGGTGTTAAGGAACCCTGGAAGGTATACAAAACCCTTGGAGATACAGTAAATTTCAACGAAACAGGATGGGTTCGCTGGGGAGGTGTTTTTGGGTTGGTTGAGTATAAGAACGGCGTTATTTCCACATTTCTCAATTTGAGTACCTACTATAGTGGATTTATGAGAAAGGATTATTTTAATCATACAACTTCTCCATGGAAGTGGATCCCCGGTTTTACAGTAAAGACCGGATTGAATTATAATTTTACCGAACATAGCAGCGTGTTTACAAATCTCGGATATTTATCGAGGGTTAAAATGCTTAATTACATTTATAGTGGATATACTACAAATTTTGTGAATGACTTGAGTAATGAGAAAATAATGGCCATTGAGCTTGGTTATGCTTATAAAAGCCCTGTTTTTTCAGCTAATCTGAATACTTATGCCACTCGCTGGGAGAATAAGCCAACCGGACAGGTATCTGGTAATATAGATGATCCTCAAACCGGACAGGAAGTTGAATATTTTGGTAATATTACCAATATGAATGCAAATCATGTTGGGATTGAACTCGATTTTATCTATAAATTGTCTCCAAAACTTAAGCTACAGGGGCTTTTGTCCCTTGGTGACTGGAGATGGGATAAGAAAGTGGATAACCTTGTTCTTTATGACCAAAATAATGTTTCCCGGGTGATAGATACAATCAGTTTTGATGCACGCGGCATTCATGTTGGAAATGCGGCTCAGACCCAAATTGGGGGAAGTGTACGATATG
>DASQZP010000434.1:0-2135 GCA_035638655.1 Bacteroidales bacterium | reverse complement strand
CGATTATAACAAAATTCTTTTTCGATTGAGGTTGGAAATTCAGATTTCTGTTATCAATAAATGCCACTCCAAGAATACAAATAAATATATATATATAATATACCATTTATTAACAGTAAATATAATACGTATTTTATTTACAAGAATAAAAAATGTAAGATAATAGTTGTCATAGAAGATTTTGAAATGATAGTTATTGGATATTAAAACCAATAAACACTTTTCCTTAATTTCATATACGACAATAAAAGAGCAAGCAGATAGAATAAATTTAATATTAACGAAGTATAAATTACAACAATTGCTCCTTTATCTGAATACTTCTTCAAAAGATGATATGAAAGAACAACAATACCCAGATCTCTTAACGCCGTTAAAATAAATACCAACCAGTTTTTACCCTTAGAATAGAATGCCTGAATAAATACACCGCATGAACTTAGAAATAATGGAATAAGCACGGCAATACGTATTAGTTTATCTATTCCTGAAAAACTAACACCATATATAAATGCGATTTTATTTGAGAAAATATAAATTAATACTATCAATGCAGTAACAGAAATGAAATTTATTAATAATGCTTTTCTTAAAACACTATCATGTTTCAATTGATTATTTTGGTTGGAGGAGAAGTGGGTTAAGAACACGTTTCTGAGTATGACGGGAATAAAATTGATAATTGCATACCATTGAATCGCAGCGCTGTACATACCGAGTTCTGAATACGATGCAAGTTTAATTAGAAGCAAACTTACTATCCATGCATAAATTGAATCTATCCCTTCCTGCATTGCAATGGGGAAAGAAAATTTAAGTATATCTCTCAGTAGTCGTTTGTTTTTAATTGAAACTGATATGCGCTTCGGCAAAACGCGAATTATTAATAAATAGTTTAGAAACCAATTCAATACCTGGGAAAGTAATAAGGAGTATAAGGCGCCAATTAATTCCCAATAATATGTAAAAACATAACTGCTAACAAATGTAGTAATGCCAACTATAATATTGACACGGCTCATTTCTTTAAATGAACCGAAACCGGATAGAACTCCTATTTGTGTTGTTGTTACTGCGTTAAAAGCAATCCACACTGACGTAATTCGTAGTGGAATAGTAAGATGCGGTGATTCCAGAATTTGTACAGCCAAAAATTTTGAACTAAGGAAAAGTACGATAGCCAATATACCACTTACTGTTAAAGTGATATTTCTGGCATAATACAGAATTGCTGAAATGTTTTCAGTATTGTATTTTTTATTTTCCGATACATATTTGGTAGCCGTAAAACCAAGACCAAATGTTGAAAAAACAGCAATTGAAACTAAAGTATTTCGAATAATTCCATATTCACCATACATCTCTTTGCCCAAAAAACGAGCGACAACAATTCCGGCAGCAAGTGCCAATCCTTTCCCTACACTGTTTCCTAATAAAACCCAAAATGAATCATTTAGCAGGCGGCTTTGAAAAGCACGTTTTTTTAAATTTAATATGGTGAACATGTATTTATTCATCCAACAACAGCTTGTTGCCAAATTATTAAAACCCGGATGGTAGTATTACAGGATTTGATATTCAAAAATAGTAGCATGAACTCGGCTATAGCTCTTGTTTATTCAATAAATAGACCTCTTTAAGATTGCCGATCGTTTAAATTTTGCTGCCAAAATGAAAGTTCTTTTTTTAAATGGACGACAATTTTAGCGGTTACTTCTAATTGACAATTAATTCCTTGGTTTGACTAATACTGAATAATAAAGGATGAATGTGCGGCAACAAAATTCCACATTCAATTAATGAGCAATTTGTTGACCATATAATTACTGCCGGATTCTATTATTATTAAATAGATGCCGGCAGGGAATGACTGAACATTTAATACATCCACCACTGACTTTATGTGTTGAATCATCAATTGTTTTCCCGTCAAATCGGTAAGGATGATACGGGTGCCGGGCTCAGGTTGTTGCCTAAACTCCAATGTCACTTTATCATTTGCGGGGTTTGGATAGATTTTAACCTCCATAAATGGACTTAAAGTATTTGGGCCGATTGTATTCACTTCAGTCGTATCCTCTTGATCTTCATTGTTTTTTTTTTGCAGTTCATAAGCCCCAATATCAGGAGCACCT
>DASQZP010000433.1:0-2344 GCA_035638655.1 Bacteroidales bacterium | reverse complement strand
TATCATCATGGCTAAGGCTTGTTTAAAAAATTATCCTATGGGAAGATATCGAAAATCTGCAATTATCGATAATGCCCATTACGTTTTTTATCATTCCCTACATTTGATCAGCCAAACAAACTTTTCCGAAAACCATGAGTCAGAAAGCTGCTCAGAAATTGCATCCGAGATGGATATAGAGGATGAACGTGAGCTCCATCAGAGGGTTCAGCTTCTTGCAGTTATGGTTAAAGCAGTAGCTGAAAACCGATTGACAGAGAATTTCAGGAAAAAAGCTTTTCAAGAAAATTTAGATAGAATCTGTGACATACTGACATTAAGCTTCCACATTAAAGATCTGGAATTTCTTAAAGTAGCTTGAGAAATATATTCAAAGTGAGGAGGAAAGAAGAATCGGACTTGCTATATGACTAAAAGTAAAGATGCTAAAATAAAAAATAAATTTAACAAGGTTTGCCAATGATAATTAAAACTGAAGACTTCGAATTAGAAATCTCTATAGGAACTGATGTTTATTTTGCATCAAAAAAGTTAGGACAAAACTTTAAAAAATGGGATGATTTAAAAGATAATGAGAAGCTTAACTTAAAAATTATACAGAGAAAATTTGCGAGGCTAATATTAGAATCCAAAGAAATATTATCTGCAAAAGAAATAGCTGATAACTTAAATAGAGATAGGCGTTCAGGTATTGATAGACGCAAATTTTCTTTTGATTTTTTTATTCCTGAACGCAGAAACAGATTTGATAGAAGACTAAAAACCAAGAGCATCAGATTAATAAAAACCAATTAAACAGGCAGAGTCAGAAATGGCCCTGCTTTTTCTATGAGTATCACTACAGATTTCTGCAGAGACTGTCGAAAAAGGTTCAATTGGCGGTCATATTTTTTTAGGACTTTGCTGCATTATCATTTTTTAGCCTTCCTTTAAATATCCTTTTCAACGAGTAAAATTTTTTCTGTTATTTTTCTTTAAAATGTCTATTATTTCCTTTTAAATTAATTTGTTATATGATATAAAAGAAATAATTTAAAGCACTATAATGTTGAACATATCAACTATTAATTGGAAGGAGAAATGGCCAAATATAAACGTTACGATTATTCACAAAAAGTATTTATTCCTGTTTCACTTGAAGAGCAATTGATGCCTGGAACGTTAGAATTTGCGATTCATACGCTTATAGAAACACGAATGGATATGTCTGTTTTTGATGGGAATTATAAAAATGACAAAACAGGTCGTTCGGCGTATGATCCCAAAGTTCTTTTAAAGGTTGTTCTGTTGGGGTATTCACGCGGGTTGATGTCTTCTCGAAAGATTGAGCGAGCATGTTGTGAGAATGTCACCTTCATGGCGATTTCGTGTAACCAGCGACCGGATCATAGTACACTAGCTTCATTTGTTGCCTCGATGAAGGATGAGATTTCGCCTCTTTTTACAGACATATTATTGGTCTGTGAAGAAGAGAAGCTTTTGGGAGCGACTTTTTTTGCTTTAGATGGATGCAAGCTCCCTTCCAATGCTTCCAAACGATGGAGTGGTAAAATTTCCGATATAAAGAGGAAAAGGGAGAAGATCGAGCAAAAGGTCAAGCGATTATTATCAGAACAGATTGAAGCCGATAAAAACGACAGCGATGGTTTAACCGAGCTATCAAACCGTGAGAAACAGATTGAGAAATTACAAAAGCAAGCCGATCGAATTGAGAAGTGGCTAAAGGAAAACGATGCTAAGATAGGGACAACAGGTAAAGAAATCCAGAGCAATATTACGGATAACGAATCAGCCAAAATGAAGACATCCCATGGTACGATTCAAGGTTACAATGGGCAAACGCTGGTGGATAAAAAACATCAGGTGATCGTTCACGCCGAAGCCTTTGGCAGGGGTCAAGACCATGACCATATTTCTCCCATGCTTGAGGGAGCAAAAGAAAACTTACAGAAAATTGGAAAGCCAACGGATTATTTTAAGGACAAAATTTTAACTGCCGATACCAATTATCATAGTCACAGCAATTTGAAAAAGTGCCAAGAAGAGAAGATGGATGCCTACATCCCTGATATCTATTTTCGAAAACGAGATCCACGGTTTGCAACGCAGACAAGAGGTCAGGTTAAAAAAGAAAAGAAATTTGTTTTAGAAGATTTCACATATAATGAGGCCGAAGATCAGTATGTTTGTCCCAATGGTAAGATTTTGAGACTAAATATAAAAAGGCACATCCAGGATCGTAACATCTATCGTCGATATATGGCGGATGCCGAAAATTGTAAAAAATGTTCCTTAAAGAGCAGATGCTTTTATCGCAAGAACACAAAACGCCGATCATTAGATG
>DASQZP010000432.1:0-3808 GCA_035638655.1 Bacteroidales bacterium | reverse complement strand
GGCCGGTTTGAATTGAAGCCGGAAGGGTGGCGGGAGTATGTGGGCGGCATATCGATGTCAGAGGGGGAATATCGGGTATTCCAGGAATTGAAAGGGAAAATACAGGGTGTTCCCCGCCCGATCAGTTTTCCACACCCAGTCCGGCTTTTTTGCCACCATGGGCCAGCTGGAATTGCCAACAAAAAAAAATGCATTTCCGATCCAACATATAACCGGAAATGCAATTTGAATAATTCATATGATTTTTAAAAATCAACTTCCTCATTGTTAATCTGAATATCAATCCTGGAAAATTTATAATGCTTCTTCAACAAATCAATAATATCCATATAGACAAATCTTCCGACCAGGATGTCTGACAGACGGATATCGCATATGGTTTTACCATTTTCAGCTTGCAGTTTAAGGTAGTACTTATCTCCACAATCATATGTTAGTTGGTCAATTGTGATCAATATCATCATGCCGCTCCTATACAATTCAAAAGTTATCGAAGGGGATATCTCCAGAATCGATAATATCTTTTTTCTGGATTGTGCCCTGGATCAAAGCTTTATAACAAATACTGCAGATAACCCTGGGGATACCGGATGCAATCTTGAAGATTTCACTTTTAGCATTATCGGAAAAGAGCAAAGCCGGCCGGCCACAGATCTTCAATGAGTGATCAATATACCTGCATGCTTCCTCCAGAGACATCGGGTTCAAAGCAATATCAAGTTTAATTCTTTGTTTGATGGCAGCAAAGAGCGAAAACATCAGCCTGTCTTTCAACTCCGGCTGTCCGGACAATAAAACTGTAACCCTGTTGCTTGAATCCTGTAGAAAGTTCACGAGAGATTTGACTGTTAAAAGGGGTGCATCTGCCAGGTCCTGGGCATCATCAATGATAATAACCGGTTTTTTCTTCATCTCCAGTACTGATCTGGTATAAAGTGTCTTGGTTTTTATAGGCGAGAAAGGAGGTTCGATCAATAATCCCTTCAAGATCAATTTGTATAATTCTGTCACAGACTTAATCTGGCCCTGAAGGTAAACGGGTGTGTACAAGTTCGTATCCAGAGCAGAGATAAAATAACGCACTGCAACTGACTTGCCACAACCAACGGGACCATAAAGCAGCAGAATATCTTCTGTCTCAACCCCTAACTCAAGCATGGCTTGAGCATTTTTCAGAGCAGCTGTCTGAAAGATATCTGAAGTATGGATTTCTTTTCCAAAGGGCATAGTTTGCAGACCATAAAAATTCAATACTCTGACAATACTGGATTCATAATTTCTTATTTTCTTCTTCATCTGTCTCCTCCTGTTTTAACTCATAAAATGGGATTTGTTTTTGGCCCAGCATCTTCTGATGCTGCTCACGTAACGTGGTAAAATAATTACGGCTTTCTTGTGAAACGGTATGCTGTGATTTTTTTGATTCTTCCGGCACCGAGGGTGCTGTCAGTGTGTTCAGCTTGGCAGGTGTAACAGTTTGATTGTATTTTTTATCCGTGAAGATATAGACCTCTTTCAGATCAAAGGGATTGAATCTGACTTCAACCACTGTTCCATGAGAAATATCCTTCACCCGGTACTGATTTCCAAACAGTTTAACTTTACCGTATTTGCTAACAGTGCGGGTGTCCCGCATCAAAAACAGATTGTTAAACCACTGGATATCTGTCACCCGCCGCACCTCGCGCGGCAGTCCATCCTGGAAGCGTTTATTGGGAACCTCGCCGGTAGAGGAATGCTTTCTCAAATTGTAAACCATATCGATCCAGGCCCACAAGGCTGTGTTTAATTCGTCCAGCGAAGACATACCTGCCAGCTGGGCTTCTGCCTGGAACTCATATAACAAGGTTTTGTTGCAAGATTCAATCTTTCCCTTGCAATAAGCTGCATAAGGTTTGTGATGGATCTTTTTTATCTTCAGCTGCGCAAGCAGCCAGGCAAAATGTTTGGCAGAATAAACATGTCCGTTATCCAGATATACTTTTTCAGCTAAGCCCCAGCGTAGTATCATCTTCATGAAACTGTCTTCCATGCGGGGGAGTTTTTCATCCCAATAATATTCAGCGTAAAGGATTTTCCGGGAATGATCATCAAGCCAGACAAAGAGATAGGTTTTTCGTTTTTTTCCATCCGGCAGGACTATCCAGATACCGTCCCGGGCATCTCCCTGCACCAGGGCCAGGGACTGGCTGGCTTCGAATTGATGATAACTGGTCCTGCTGCTTGCACAGGCCATAATGTAACGCTTCTTTTTTGTCAGCCCCTTCTCCTGCAGGAAACGATAGATAGTCCTGTTCGAAATCCTGTTTATCTTCTCTTTAAAATCTGCCAGGCATGAGAGTAAATCTCTCAACTGTTTGACACTCCGGGTGGGTCGCTCATCGATCAGGTCCAGGATTTTTGCCTGTAGTGCCTGATCCTCAATTCTTTGGGCCGGTGGCCGGGGACGATACAATAGCAGCCTGGCTGCTCCTTCTTTTTTGTACCAGGCTACATAGTAACGGATAGTCCTCGCGCAAACGTTATGTTCTGCCATATACTCAAGCCGCAATTTCTTTTTTTCCTGGTAACTGATCGTATCATCCAGTAATGATTCAACCAGGGTAATCCTCGCCTGCCAGGCGTTTACCAGCTGTTCGGGAATCTGGTTTAAATCGATTATTTCTTCCATGCAACACCTCCTGAATTGTATTTATTCAACTTGTATCCTGAAATGGCGGGATTCGGCAGACAAAAGTCGTTGAAAAATTCTCATGGTGATCCAGGTAGTTCAGTATGCGCAAAACCTCGAAAAACTCCTCCGGGATTACCTTGCCATAAGTTTGTGTGAAGTATTCTGACAATCCGGTGATGCAGATCTCTGTGGCCTGCGACAAATTTATGTCCGGTTTGATTTGTGGTATTGAACTGAATTGGTTGCTTAGAAATTCGCAGATTGTTTTTTGTGTATCTTGCAGCTTCTGTTTGATTTTATTCATATGCCTGCGGGCAGTCCTTAGATCAACACAACCCAGCTGTATGGCAATTTTTTCCAGGGTTGATGAATCCAAGGATTCATGCTCAAACTGCTTGTAAGCTGCCAGGCTCAGGTCTTGACGAACTACGCAATAACGAGAAAGCATAGGTGGGAGTATCCTTTTGGTATATTGGCGACCGGCTGCTTGTTCAATATGACATATGAGGACTGGTACTTTTTTGATATCGTTTCCTTCCTTTTGGGGTGACTTCATATTTCTTTTGACATAAGCATGAAAACGGGTGTCATGAAACTGATGACATAAAAGGCATCCAAAGAATGAGGAATATGACTTAATTTCGTAACAATAATCTTGAAGATTATAGCTATATGGTATATGCTCTTTTCATCTTTCGATGGGGGAGTGTTTTGTATTGTTTTTTAGCTCCCCCTGATCTTAATATCGGAAAGAACCCGGTAATCCTTGGAAAATATTTTTGTCGCGGTTTGGTTGCATTCGGAAATATGATGCGGCAGGGAGCAGTATCAGTGCTGGTATCATTCTCTAAACGTTTTGCTGCAGTTCTTCCAGTTTCGCAGGGGGCAAGTTTTTGTATAATTCATAAGGATTTACATTCTTTGAAAAATTGTATCAGTAGTGAAAAGCATCTGTTCAGTATTGCCAGTCCCTGGCCGGATCGTTGTATCAAGGATAGTATCATTCTCTGACCGTTTTGCTGCAGTTCTTTCAGTTCTGCAGGGGGGCAGGTTTTAAAAATAGAATCAGGCCACTAAAAGTGGCCTGATCATAAAGTTTCTTCTATTATACTGGTATTTTTTCAGTTACTTGCT
>DASQZP010000431.1:0-3926 GCA_035638655.1 Bacteroidales bacterium | reverse complement strand
AACGCAGTTTGGCACAGTCAATACTGCCCTGAGTTTTAAAGTTTATTATGACGGGAATGAACAGGATCGTTTCCGGACTTTTTTAGGAGCACTTACAGGCAGTTATCAGCCAACCAGTCGTCTTACCCTTAAACTCATCGCTTCAGGGTATACAACTGATGAGAATGAAGCATTTGACATACAGGGACAGTACTGGATAAACGCCCTTGATAACAATCCACAATCAGATACCTACGGAGACAGCATATTGAACATTGGCGTGGGTACTTATCTGAACCATGCAAGAAATACACTTAATGCATATGTTGCCTCTGTGGCTCACAAAGGAATACTTACGCTGCCCGGCCATAACATAAAGTGGGGAGTAAAAATACAGCGTGAAATGATTGATGACCGACTGCGTGAGTGGAATATGATGGATTCTGCTGGTTATTCCCTTCCTTACTCTGATTCAGTGGTCAATCTTTACAACATTATCAGGGCTTCCAATTCATTAAACAGCAATAAACTGACCTCCTATGTACAGGATACCTGGTCGCTGGGGGCCGATTCCGGCAGATTATTTCTAACCGGCGGAGTTCGTGGCAGTTACTGGGATTTGAACAATGAATTTATAGTGAGCCCACGGGCCTCTTTATCTTATATTCCTGCCTGGGAAAAAGATATGCTTTTCAGATTCTCAACCGGATATTACGTTCAGTTTCCATTCTATAAAGAAATGCGTGATGTGAATGGTTATCTGAATACTGAAAATATTAAAGCGCAACGGTCCTGGCACTTTGTTTTGCATGGTGATTACAATTTTCTTGCCTGGGACAGGCCATTCAAATTCACTACGGAAATTTATTACAAGGCTCTATTTGACCTGATCCCTTATAAAGTAAACGATGTAAGGATCCAGTACCTGGCAAGAAACAATGCCAGGGGATATGCAACCGGTATCGATTTTAAGATCAATGGTGAGTTCGTTCCCGGAGAAGAAAGCTGGGCCAGTCTTTCCTTTCTGCGTACCCGTGAAGACCAGTCGGATGATTTTTATATCGACCATAATGGAAACCGGATTGAACCCGGATATTACAGAAGACCAACTGACCAGTTGGTAAACTTCGGTTTGTTTTTCCAGGATTATCTCCCCAGCAATCCATCCTACAAGGTGCATCTGAATTTTTTGTTTGGTACAAATCTGCCTACCAGTCCTCCTGCATCTGACCGGTACGACCTGTTGTATAAAATCCGTCCCTACCGCAGGGTAGATATAGGATTTTCAAAAGTATTCAAATCTGAATATAATGATTTAAAAACCAATCATCTTTTTCCAGCCTTCAGAAGTGTATGGATAAGTGCAGAAGTATTAAACCTCTTCGGTGTAAACAATGTAATTTCTTATCAATGGGTGAAAACGGTCTCCAATCTGAATAATATACAGGGTCAGTTTGCCATACCCAATTTCCTTACATCCAGAAGGTTTAATCTAAAAATTACTGCAAAATTCTAAATATGAGATGACAGGAATATTTAAAATTCAATTTTGTTAAACACATAATAAACTCCTGAAAATATTAACAAATTACCACTTACTTAATTATCTTTGTTTCCATTCAGGAAAAACCGGGATCGGTCTTCCGGTATCATAGCAGGTTAATCTCCTGAATTTATAAACAGGGTTTTGATCAACTGACAGGGTTCCTGCTGTCGTATGTTAAAATTTAAAATACAAAAGAAATGACAAAAATGACTAGTAAAGATTACATGGAAAGAGAAAGCCGGTACGGAGCACACAATTATCATCCACTTCCGGTTGTGTTGGAAAAAGGAGAAGGAATATATGTCTGGGATGTTGAAGGGAAGCGATATTTTGATTTTCTTTCAGCATATTCTGCTGTAAACCAAGGTCATTGCCATCCTAAAATCGTTAAGGCACTCACCGATCAGGCAAAGGAACTTACCCTGACTTCCAGGGCTTTTTACAATAATGTACTGGGCGAATATGAAGAATTTGTAACAAAATATTTCGGTTATGACAAGGTATTGCCTATGAATTCAGGTGCAGAGGGAGATGAAACGGCTCTGAAACTTTGCAGAAAATGGGCCTATGAGAAAAAGGGCATTCCTGAAAATGAGGCAAAAATAATAGTATGTGAAGGCAATTTCCATGGCCGTACCATTACCATCATTTCCATGTCAACTGATCCTGATTCTTACAAGGGTTTTGGTCCGTACACCCCGGGATTTACTGTAATTCCCTATAACGATGTACAGGCATTGGAAAAAGAACTTGCAGATCCGAATGTAGCAGGATTTTTGGTAGAACCCATACAGGGAGAAGCCGGTGTTTATGTACCTGATGACGGATTTTTGAAGAGTGCTTATGACCTTTGTAAGAAAAACAATGTACTTTTTATAGCTGATGAGGTACAGACTGGTATTGCACGAACCGGTAAAATGCTTGCCTGCGATCATGAAGGAGTTCGTCCCGATATTCTGATCCTCGGAAAAGCTATCTCAGGTGGTGTATTCCCTGTTTCAGCCGTGCTGGCAGATGATGATATCATGCTGACCATTAAGCCGGGAGAACATGGTTCAACATTTGGAGGAAACCCAATTGCCAGTAAAGTTGCCATAGCTGCACTGGAAGTGATAAAAGAAGAAAATCTGGCTGAAAACTCCGAAAAACTGGGTAAGATCTTCAGAGAAGAAATGAAAAAAATCGACTCCCCGATGATCGAACTGGTAAGAGGCAAAGGATTACTTAATGCCGTAGTCATTAAACCAACAAACGGAAAAAAAGCCTGGGATGTTTGCGTCGCACTTAAGGAAAACGGATTGCTGGCCAAACCCACACATGAACACATCATTCGTTTTGCTCCGCCTCTGGTTATCAATGAGGAACAACTCAGAGAAGCCATCGGCATAATCAAAAAAACTATTGGTGAGTTTGAATAATTACAACATTGAATATATAAGCCGGATCATATCCGGCTTTTCTTATAGTACACATAATTAATCAATGTTTTTAATCTTACTTAAATGAACAAATCTTATTTATTATGGTTGGTAGCCTTTATGGTATTACTGACAAATCAAAGTTGTATGGAAAAAACAGAAAAACAGGCCCCGGCTATTGATATTGCCAATATGGACACAACCGTATCGCCCGGGGAAAATTTTTATCTTTATGCCAATGGCGGTTGGATGAAGAACAACCCGATTCCGGAAGAATATGGCCGTTTTGGCACGTTCGACCAACTTGGAGAACACAACAATGAGCTCGTACGTGATCTCATCAAAAAAACTGCTGCAGAATCTCATGAAGCCGGCAGTGTAGCCCAAAAAATCGGTGATTTTTATAACATGGGTATGGATTCAGCCACAATTGAACAACAGGGACTGGAACCATTAAAGAATGAATTTGCAAAAATTGAAGGCATTCAAAACAAAAAGCAGTTGCAGGAACAGATTGCTTACATGCATACAATCGGCGTATATCCCTTGTTTTACATGTACGGTTCATCGGACAGCAAAAACAGTGAAATGGTTGTAACACACCTTGCACAGGGAGGCCTCGGACTTACCGATCGTGATTATTATGTTTCCGATGATGCCCGCTCTAAAGAAATTCGCGAGAACTACCTGGCTCATGTAACAAAAATGTTTGAACTGTTAGGTAATGACTCTGTTGCAGCCAATCAAACGGCAGACATGATCATGGATTTTGAAACAAAGCTTGCAAAGGCTTCCATGACCCGGCTTGAACGCCGCGATCCTTATAAAACATATAATAAGATGGATCTCCGGAAGCTGAGTGAGGACTCACCCAATTATGACTGGAACTCATATTTTACTGAAATCGGATTGGGTGATCCCGGTAAGATCATTGTTGGTCAGCCTGTATTTTTCAGTGAGGTTAGCGATATGATGAACAATGA
>DASQZP010000430.1:0-2891 GCA_035638655.1 Bacteroidales bacterium | reverse complement strand
CCTACGGACTGCAAAAACAGCAAGAGTGTGAGTAATTAGCAAGCGTTAATTATCACGCTCTTTTTTTATTTTATATGCCTAAATACAATATAGTGCTGTTTTTGCACCCTCCCTACTCAAACTCAAACTCAAACAGGATTTCTCCTGTTTAGTAATTTTCATAAAATCAAACCGGGGAATCGAACCCCTGCTGGCGTGCACCTTCCCTGTAAAAAGCATCTGCCAATCTATCCAACATTATTACATAATTTTCTGTTAAAATCTTTATTTTTGACCTATTTCATTTAACAGTTTTGCAACTTTATGAAAATCCAATACTGCTCAGACTTACACCTTGAATTTAGCCAAAACACGGATTTTCTTCTGGAGAATCCTGTTGAGCCCGTTGGTGACATTCTGATTCTGGCCGGAGATATCACTTACTGGGGTAAGAAGCATTTCAATCATTGGTTTTTTGATTATGTAGCGAATAATTATAAGGCGGTATATTACATCCCGGGAAATCATGAATTTTATTCCGGAGAAGATATTCAGATACTGGAAAGGCCGGTGAACGAACGCCTGCGGGAAAATGTCTTTCTGGTCAACAACATGGTCGTCAATATAGAGGGGATTGATTTCTTTTTCACAACATTCTGGTCCCACATTCCTGGTAGTGCATCATTGATTATTGAACAACGTATCAAGGATTTTTACAAGATAAAATACAAAGGTAAGCCATTAAAAAGCGCCGATTTTAACCAACTTCATAAAGAAAGCCTGGAATTTCTTAACCAGGTACTTACTCATTCCAATGCAGTCAAAAAGATTGTGGTCACACACCATGTGCCAACGGATCTTTGCAATCCGGAACAATTCAAAAATTCAACAATCAATCCTGCGTTTGTCTCAGAACATGCCGAATTAATTTCCAACCATAACATCGATTACTGGATTTACGGGCATCATCATGTAAATATGCCGGAAACCGAAATAAAAGGGACAAAGCTATTAACTAATCAGCTGGGATATGTACATTTGGAAGAGCATCATGCTTTTCGGGACAATGCCATGATTGAAACAGATTAGAATTACTGGTCTTCCGGGATGATTCAGGAAGTCAACAGGGATTTCTACCCGAATATAGAAGAGGAATTTTTTGAGATTAAAAATGCACTCATACATTATTTTGGTACAGAGGATGGGGTAATTGAAGAACTTTGGATTAATTGTCTGGAAGGGAATACCAACAGCATTTTGCCCTATAGTAGATTTCCACAAGCTGCAGTCGACAACTCAGTGTTGAGAGAAGAAGCCGAATCCTGGTTCACAGGCTGGGATGGCGGTATTGAGGAGTTTATGGGGATAAGTATTTAATACTTTTTGGGAATTTTTCGGATAACACGGTTCATTTTTGCCCGGTTTGGTATGACGTCCTTGCCTGTTATTTACTCATTCTCAGAAAAAGACCAGCTTATTAGTTTTTCCAAATATGTTTCACTACTTTAGAAACGTGTAAATAAACAGATAGAATGAGCAGGGGAATGTATTTAATGTTTGTTTGCAGGACGATAAGATCAACTTAGTACAGAACAGAATATGGGATACTTTTTCCCGTACATATTAAAATCCACCGGATGGCTGGCTTGTTTTTGTAAAAAAGTATACAATTACCCTTAATTTCAGGGAATAACAATATTTTTATTGCAAACACAAAGGAAAAATAACATTAATAGTATACATACACAATAGTTACAAATAATGCTCGAAAAGTAAATTCCGAAAACTTCATCTCATTTTGACAGGCAAAAAATCAGAGAAGGAAAAATTATTTCTCAGTTTGATAATTTCTTCTAAATGGACACCCAATTGCTATTTGATAATTAAAATTTAATCTCTATTCTTAGCGGTCTGATCGGTATTTTATCAGGATTGATTTGGTAATCAAATGACAATAAAACAAATTTGTTTCCCGCCCGCTTTTTGCAGCTTTCAGCTGCATTTGTATTTTACTAAAACACATTTGCGTCGTTCCGCTCCGCAAAAGAGTTTTAGTTTAATTGTATAAGAAATCGAAGCCTCATTTAATTGCCAATTGAACTATATTTGTTATAATAACAAGTTGTGTGTCAAATTAAAAATACCCTTCGGTACAAGATTTAAGTTTATGTTATATAAAGAAAGTAATTAGTCACACTTCAATTTTTTTCAGTTGTCTAATCAACTATATATCAAGGTTTGTCTCTTGAAGATTTATTTATCAGGAAAAATGAAAATCATAAGGGGTAATTTCCTTTCAAATCTTGTGGTTGCAACTCAATTCCATATTATAGATAGGTTTAAAATAGTTTACAATTAATAAACAGCAAATTGCATTAAGTAATGTAAAAGATTAAGAAAACATTTGTATTGTAATTAATTTTGTTTTACATTTGGACTGTAATTCCAAAAAAGAACAATGTTATTGTTATGGGAACAAAAGAAAGAAAACAAAGAGAACTTGAACAAAGAAAAAAGCTCATAATTGAGAAAAGTAAAGAATTATTTTTCATAAAGGGCTTTTCAAAAGTTACTATACAGGATATTTGTGATGCTGTTGAATATGGAAAAAGTGCAGTTTATAATATTTTTGATAGCAAAGAAGAAATATATGGCTATGTATATATCGAGGCTGTTAAAATATTAGCCGATTTAACAAACGAGATAAATGTTAAAAATGCCAATGCTGCTAACACATTTTCCATAGCTACGGAACAAATATTTAAGTTTTATAAAAAATATACACCTTATTATAAAGCACTGTTCTTTTTTGATTCAAACCACATGGCAGTTGAGCAGATACCCGAGAAAATATTAAAAATAAAGTACGACGAAAAGGAAAGGGCAATGCAACCTGTCCGTGCTTTATTAAA
>DASQZP010000429.1:0-5148 GCA_035638655.1 Bacteroidales bacterium | reverse complement strand
AAACAACAATGTCGAATGTTCCCGTTGTCAAGGTATTACCCATCGCATAAACAATCAGTTTGTCACCTGTGCGTGCAGAACGGTAAAGTGAATCACCCTGAACATCATTTAACATATAATTCCAGGCTAATCCGGGTTTCTTCTTCATGTGACGCATGATATCATCCAATCTGCGAACACCCCACGGTACTGTAATTGTCTTTCCGGCGAAATCGACACTGATACCATCTAATTGAGGCTCAAGCGTATTTTCATCCAGCACATAGTCACCCTGGTTTCCAATCGTCCACCAAACAGCACGCCACTGGTCATAACCTGAAGGCATGGGAATGGGTATCCAGTCAGAATCATCAATACTAATCCCTACGGAATTAGCAAAATCAATATTCCCGGTCTTTATGGTGTTTTTACGAACAAGAACTGAAGTATGCATCGCATCAAATACGCCGGCAACATCATATTCTTTACCCCTAATATTACTGCCACCAGGCCCATCAAAAAAACCACCTACCTGATCCACGACTGCAGAATCGGTTGCACTGTAATGATGCTCGAGAAAATAGGTACCACCAGAAACAGCTGAAAAGAGATTGGAATATTCTCCCCTTTTTACAGTCTGCTCCGGATCATCAATAGGATTGCTAACACTGTCTTCCGGATAAATTACTCCGCCAATCGGTTCCGGCAGATGGAACAGCTTATCAGCAACGTCGTACATTCCGGGTTGTTTTGGCCTTTCACTGCCGCCAAGTCTTCCCAAATGTTCTTTATAAAATTCCGGACCAAAATCAAAAGCCGTTGTTAAAACAAATGACTTGCCCGGCATTAGAACTTTTTCCGGCAGGAAACAATATGCAGGCCTTGCTGGCATCCACCACGGATCGTTGCATAAATCAAGTATTCCTGCGGACCAGGATAAATCAGCCAGTTTTCCAATTTTAAACTCGCTCAAAAAGACAGGTTTTGTACCTACGTTGGTAAGTTCCAAATACATCCAGTTTTCACTCATCAACCTGGCCTCTGAGATAATCAGTGATCTCTCAACTTCCGGAGGATAATCACACTGTGCGCTTACTATCCCCGATGTAAAAATTAATAAAAGTAAAAATGTTAATCTCATAACGTTTTTGTTTTAGTTAGTGATAGTTCTCATAATCCATAATGAACGCATATTTTAAACAGTATTAGTATTAGACATTTAATTTATTTCAAGCGTCCTGCCGGGAAGCCGGCTATTTGATCAACGGTAAAAATATATGATTTCGTACTTAGCCTGTTTTGATCCTTTCCCAAGATGTTTTGATTATGTATCAAATCCATGAAATCGACCTCAATGAAAATAAACAGGATGGCCTAATCGTAATGTGCCTATTTGAAATCCCTTATAATTCAACAAAATACTCATCCGATATACGGGTATTAAATTCAATAATATTATTCTCTTTTCTTTCGAAAGGTACAATTTCACCATTCCTGTCTTTTATTTGAACCTCTCCGACTTTATCCAATTTCAACTTACAAACGGCCCCGCTTCTTGAGACTATTTTTAAAGACTTCATTTTTTTCTTTTCCCAGCTCACTGAAAAAACAAAATTACCTCTGGCCACCAATCCGTCAAACGAGCCCGAACTCCAGGCTTTTGGTAAGGCAGGAAGTAGTTCAATGAAACCTTCATGACTCTGAATCAACATCTCAGCCACTCCCGCCATGGTTCCCAGATTACCATCGATTTGGAAAGGAGGATGGACAGACCATAGATTATCGAGTACACGTTCCTGAATAAAAAGCGAATAAATCTCATGTGCTTTTTCTGCCTCCTTTAACCTGGCTCGTACATTCATCCTGTGGGCCATTCCCCAACCCGTGGCCTCGTTGCCTCTGAAATCAAGCGTTTTGCTGGCTGCCACAGCCCATTCAGGATGGGTGGAGTCAATTAAGGTGCCGGGATACACCGGGCATAACTGAGAAATATGACGATGATGCGGATCGCCGATCTCTCCATATTCATTTTCCTCCCTGTACTCCTTTATCTGTCCTGATGTACCTATATTAACAGGATCAAGCCGGTTAATCTGATCCTTGACTATACGCAAAAACGTATCATCTGAACCAAGAATATCTGCCGCTTTCAGCAGATCGTGATGATTCTCCCAAACGAATCCCTGGTCGAATGTTGCACCTATTGTTCTGTAATGAGGGCCTTTGTAATCTCCATTTTCATCCTTAATCCTTATCTCCGGGGATGCAGACGGGTTAACAAGCAACAATCCATTTCCGTCTGGTTTTACTGTTTTTGAAAGAAACTTACTTGCACCCAGTAAAGCAGGATAACCGGTACGGCGAAGAAAAGCGGTATCTCTCGTGAAATCATAATACTCCCAAAACAATTTACTTGTAAAGCCTGTTGTTCCCGGACCGGAATGAGTGGGCGCCTCACCAATGATGTATGCCGTTGATCCGGAACCTATGTACCATCCATTGTCCCCTTCCCCATCCAAAGCCGTTGGGTTGTTCTTTTCGATATATGAGGTAGCAGATTTTTGTGTTTTTGGCAAATAGGCTTTGTAGTACTCTATATACGGAAGAAACGTTTCCGCCATGTTGGTGTTAAAGGCCCCCCAGTAATTCATCTGTACATTGATATTGTGCCAATAACCTCCGGTCCATGGCGTTACCAGATACTGACTCCATACTCCTTGTAATCCACAGGGAAGTGTTCCTTTCCTGGAACTGGATATCAGAAGATATCGTCCATACTGAAACAATAACTCTTCCAGGTAAGGATTGGAGGGATCTTTTCTGTAATTTCCGACAACTGTTTTGGTCGGGAGGTCGGGTACCTCAGCACTTAATTCCAGTTTCACTCTTGAGAAAATACGCCGAAAATCTTCCAGATGGGATGCTTTTAATTTTTTATATCCCATTTCAGTCGCATGCTTTATGGTTTCAGAGACTTTTTCATGCGGTTTTTTGTTAATAGCCAACTTGAGGCTGTCTGATTCCTGTAAAAAAACCTTTTCGCTAAGTTCATAATTAGTTCCTGCAGCAATTAACAAAACTACTGAGTTGGCATTCTCCACTCTTATTTCAGAACCATTATCATTCTGCGCGTATAACTTACCACCCTCATTGAGTACCTTGATCTGACCTTCAAAATTATTACTGAAGTGTTTAATGCTCCCGGATAAGGTGAGTAAATTGTTATCAGCAGTGACCTTTCCATACTTCGTATTGATTTCATTGTTACCTCTGAGATAGGGTATTTCAGCCCTCAGGGTAAAGGAAATCTTCTTTTTTTTATTTGATGTCAATTTAACAGCAATGATATTTGCAGGATAATTCGCCAGATATTCCCGTGAATAATGAACCCCCTTGTAGTCATAATCCACATAAAGAATGGCATCATTCAAATTTAATGAGCGTTTGTAGTTGGTCGGATTGTAATGATTAAATTCAAGGTAAACCTCACAAAAATTTGTCAATCCGCCCTTCCCGTACAGCCCTTCATTAGCAAGGGTTTTCTCGGTGACTTGAAGCCGCTCGACATCCGTTCTCCCAAAAATATTGGCTCCCATGTATCCATTTCCGATCGGATAGGAATAAGCTTCCCAATCATGGTCTGCCGGGTAACCTTTCGAGCGAACAGAAAAATCTTTTCCCCGATTGGGTGCAGGTTGATTATCCCATATTTCATAAACCCGGTTTCCTGTTTCCTGCTGCGAAATGGCATTCAGACCTGGGAAAAGGATCAAAAGGATTATCATCGATTTTTTCAATAGTGTCATCGCCTCATTTTATCTGCCTGAATATATATCCGGTAATAAGTCTGTGCTAATCAAAATAATGAATGTACCAGTTATTTTCGTCCATGAGCAGGTTATAAATTCTGTCTCTTTCGCTTGGCGGAAATTTAGCAGAAACTTTTTTGGCCAAATATGAAGGATCATTCCGGCGTTTAGCTACCCTCATCAGATCATAAAACCTTTCTCCTTCGAAAGCAAGTTCCCTGGCGCGTTCATTCATTATTTGATCTTCAAGATACAATTGAAGTTGATACGAATCGGATGAAAAATCTTTGTACCCTGTCACTTCATTGGTAACCGGATCTCTTTCATAAACGATATTTGCCAATACTATCTTGTCGTCCTCATCGGCGAATCCAACCCTTCCCCTTACGCCTTTCTGCTTTCTGCTCGAGGAAGTTGCATAATTTGATCCGTCATTTACAATATTCAGTGCGGTTTTCGGATATGCCGAAATGCTGCCGTTACCATTCTTATCATAGGCCCAGAATGTATACACTTCGGCAAGCCAGAGATGGATGCCTGCAGCCCGGTAAATGATAAAATTAGCATCTTCTGAATATAGATCCTTTCCAATTGAATACTTCCAGATAAGGGTATCTGCCCCTGCAATGATGGTATTTGCCGACCGGTTATCTCCTACTGATCTTAAATTCAGCATTTCCTGAACGCTATTATCGTCAATAATCTCATTATTCCTCATGTAAACATAACTGGTATGATATCCCCTGTAAAAATCTCCGGGTCTGCCTTTAATGATAGTTTGGGCTTTCCAGGGCTGATTGGCATTCCCATCAATAAGAAAATTATCCCAGATAGATTCCCAGTAACCAACGGCTTGTTTTGTTGGTTTAAGCATGTACTTATGAGGCGCCGTTGATTCGAACATATCCTGAAAATTATTTTGCTGTAGGTTGGATTTATTAAACCAAAGGGTTAAAATATGTTCCCTGTTATCAATATTTGAGAAAATATTTTTCCAATTATCCATGGAAAATGTTGCATCCAGCTGATACCTGTTGTTTTGCGACTGGAAGTAGATGATATCTTCAAAATAGTGAGCTGCTTCCGCTAAATTTTCGTCCGTTAAATACATAATTCCCTGCAAAGCATTCATCGCGTGGGTATTCCATACAGTGACTTCCCAGGTATCGTCATTGTTATTCAGTGCATAATCCACCCCAACGGCTTTTACTTTTGTTTCGAGCTCATTTGTAAAATGATCGATTACTAATTTCTGATCATAGAACTTTTTATCAAGCTGAACAGGATCATTATAAATGGTATCATTGTGATAGCCATCTGTTCCGAAATCGATATAAACGCTATCAATATATGTCTCAGA
>DASQZP010000428.1:0-5545 GCA_035638655.1 Bacteroidales bacterium | reverse complement strand
ATTGAACGAAAACAATCTGAATTATTACTACTGGAAAAAACCAATGAAATAGAAGCCCAAAACGAGGAATATTTACAAATTAATGAAGAACTGCATCAGGCAAATGAAGAATTATTCAAAGCCAAAGAGCATGCCGAAGAGAGCGACCGCCTTAAAACGGCTTTCCTGCAAAACATGTCACACGAAATCCGCACACCCATGAATGCCATCATGGGCTTTTCTTCCTTGTTACCTGAAATTTACAACAACAAAGAAAGGCTCAAAGAATATTCCAAAATAATAAACCTCAGGAGTAATGATCTTCTGGATATCATCAATGATATTCTTGATATTTCTAAAATTGAATCAGGCCTGCTGGAGGTGAACACGGAAGAATGTAATCTTTCTGAATTATTCGAGGAGCTAACACTCTTCTTTAAAGAACATCAGAAACGAATTGGCAAACAACATGTTGAATTCAATTTAAATTATCATTGTGACCCTTCACAAAATATCATTGTTACGGATAAGGTTAAGCTGAAACAAATTTTCATCAACCTCATTAACAATGCCTTTAAATTTACCAAATCCGGCAAAATTGAAGGAGGCTGCAAGCCCGATGTTCACAAAAATCTGATATTCTATGTTTCAGATACAGGCATTGGTATACCAACTGATAAACAGGATGTAATATTTGAACGATTTACCCAGTTAAAGCAAAATAAAAATTTTGCTCATGCCGGAACGGGATTAGGGTTATCTATAGTAAAGGGGTTGGTAAACCTGCTGGGAGGAGATATCTGGCTGGAATCAGAGCCAGCTGACATGGAAGCCGGAAAGAACGGGGGAACTACATTTTATTTCACATTCAATTATAAAACGACAGAAGCCACTCACCATACAATTGTCCAGCCGGTTATAAACCAAAACTTTCATTTCTCAGGTAAAACCGTGCTCCTGGTTGAAGACGACCTTTTTAATGCCGCATACATTGAAGAAGTCCTTTCTGAAACAGGGATAAAAATTCTTCAAACCGAATATGGTACAGAAGCAATAGAAATTGCAGCAAAGCAGTCACCCGACCTGGTGTTGATGGACATTCGCCTGCCCGACCAAGACGGGTACAAAGCTGTCAGGCAGATTAAAAAACATGATCCCAATATGAAAATTATTGCACAAACTGCCTATGCATCTGAGAGCGACAGACTAAAAGCTCTTGATGCAGGTTGCAACGATTATATAAGCAAGCCGATTGAACGCAACAAATTATTATCAATGATAAATAAACAAATAAACAGCTAATCTAATAAGTACATAATTGATCAGAGCCAGAGATGAAAATTGAAGGTGATCCTGGTTATTTTTTCGGAAATAAGGCTCTTTGTTTCCTTGTCACCTTAATTTCAGTGCTTTCTTTCTTTGGATCTTGGAATTAAATTTGCATTTTTGAAAATTTATAAAGCTTTCAGACAGGTTGCCCCCACACCAGGAATATGCACTCTGTCAGAAAGATACAGATTGTACAAATGCTAAAATATATAACCTGTATTAAATTAGAAGACCAACAGGGATACACACCAAAAACCTACAACAATTGTTAATTATATTCCATAAGGAATAAAAGGTACATTTAACTAAAAGAAGAGCCCTTATACGTAATTTTATAAATATTTTTAAAAATAATATGTATAATATATATAGATATGTTGTAAGAAAAATTGTAAGAAATTACAAAAACAAATATTTAAGAATAAAATTAAATGGTGGACTTAGTAATAAACTTCATTGTCTCTTTAGTGCCAGTGATATTGCCTTACAAAAAGAAGCCTATATTGTAGAGCCTGATTTCGGATGGAATAATAAAATACCGTTTTCAGATATTTATGATATTGATTATTTCAATAAAGAAATAAGCAATTATAATTATGGTAAAGACCTGATGATCACTAAAGATAAACTTCCAAAGAATAACCTATTGGGATTGAAAGTTATAGATAATAATATCAACCTGTGGGATCATTCCGGACAAGAATTAGCTGAAGAACGAAAATCGGGTGTGATTAGCATGAAATCTACCAAGATTAGAGTTTTGAAGGCCTTAAAACTCAAGCCTGAATATGAAAGTATTGTGAAGGAATATGTATCCAGGAGATTGGATATTGCCATGCAAATAAGAACAGAATCTGACTGGAAAGAATACGCGGAAAGAAAAAAATTATCTGATAGTAAAGAATCCATTTTTGTTAGCCTGGACAGACTTATAGATATGATCCCAACAGTTAGTAAATCAAAAAATATTTTTTTCACGTCAGGTGAAAATCATGATGAAATAACCAGCCGTTTCGAAAAATTAAATTATAATGTCAATTATTTTTTCGATCCTAAACTTGAATATGAAATCAATGCTGCCATCAACTTTGAGATATGTAGTCGGGCAAATATTTTTATTGGAAATTCCAGAAGTTCCTATTCCAACTTGATTTCTCTTAAACGAGCAATCCTTCTGGATAAAGATAATTCCTATATTTATAATTACGGAGACAAAATACATCGGCGAGTTGACAAAGGGTTACAACCTTTCGCGGCTTCGTGCATTAGTAAAAAAACAACTATTTACTGAAACCAAACCTGCGGTCTCATCCACCAGCCCATGCCGGAAAAACTCCCGGATCGATATGGAATACTTTAATGCCCCAAAAGTACATGAGGAATGTAATAACTATAATACCGACAATATTCATCAGTAATCCGGGAAGCAGCATGTCTCGCATGCGTATATAACCGGACCCGAAGACGATGGCATTGGGGGGTGTGGCAATGGGCAACATGAAAGCAAGCGAAGAGGCCACTGCCACCGGAATCATCAAAAATTCGGGATTCATCTTCATGCCTTCTGAAAAAGCCCCAACCACTGGCAACAATATTTGAGCGGTGCTGGTGTTGGAAGTGAATTCGGTGAGTGCTGCCATCAGGGAAGCATTCACTGCAATCAGTGAGAAATCACTCATTCCTGAAAAACCGGCCATCTTCATTCCGATCCAGTGTGTTAGACCCGATTCGACCGATCCTTTGGCCAGTGCAAAACCGCCACCAAACAGCAGGATGATTCTCCAGGGAAGCTTAACCGCGGTACTCCAGTTCATCAGCCGGGATGAATGAGTCTTTGAAGGCAGGACAAACAGTAGTGAAGCAATCAGCACAGCAACCGTTCCGTCTTTAATATAGGAAGGATTGCTAAACAGTCCTGCCCAGCCCGGAATCCTGAAACTACCAGCGACAATATCGTTCTTAAAAATCAGCAACAATGCAAAGGCCAGGAAGAGGATCAATACCAACCTCTGTTCCGGTGTAGTTTTACCAATCTTTTTGTTCTCCTCCCTGATAAATTTTCTGAAATTCCCGTCTCCTTTGAAATCGGGCTTGAAGAAAAGGTATAACACCATGGAAGCAGCAAGGAGCAGTACGATATATCCCGGAAGGGCAAAGATAAGCCAGGAAGAGAAAGAGATAGCCGGAGCTGCCGGGTACATGTTTTTCAGGATGGCTACCAGGGCCAGGTTGGGTGGTGTACCAATCAGGGTTGTTATGCCTCCTACTGAGCAGGCATAGGCAATCCCCAGCAGCAAAGCGATACGGTAGCGATGCATCTTTTCCTTCCCATGGATATGTTCCATCTCATGTACCACCGAAAGAGCGATAGGCAGCATCATAACAGCCGTGGCAGTATTCGACATCCACATGGAGAGAAAGGAAGAAGCAAACATAAAGCCCAGTAAAATGCGATAGGCACCGGAACCAAACATCCTGAGCGACCGGTAGGCAATGCGCAGGTGCAGGTCCCACTTTTCCAGCGCCAGGGAAAGGATAAAGCCTCCGAGGAAAAGAAAAATAATGTCGTTAAAATATTGGGAAGCAGCTGAACCACCATCCATGATACCCAATAAAGGGAATAAAGCTACAGGCAAAATTGAGGTTACAGCAATGGGGAGGGCCTCTGTGACCCACCATCCGGCCATTAGTATTACCACTGCAATCATCCGGTTGACCAGCACAGCATCTCCTGCCGGCCTCAGAATAATAGTTAAAACAGCAAGTAACGGGAAGAGAACAAGGGAAAAGGTGTGGTCTTTATACCAGGTTGCCATAGCAGTCAGTTTTAACGCAACAGTATTTATATACCATTGCGATTATGAGATATTTGGTTTCAAGGTATAAATTTTTATGGAATCCGGAGAATTGATACAAGTCTAAATAGTTAAGAAGTTAAGAAGTTTAGAATAGTTGCCTGCTTTATAATTCAAACTTTTAGGTGAGTTACAGTGCAAACATCAACCAGTAAGAAATTTTATTTATGAAGCTACAAGTCGGGAGACTTGCGGGAGCAGATGGAAACCCAGTACAGCCAGGCGCGCCAGAGAGAGGGAGACTTGCGGGAGTGGAGGGTCACTCATTATAAATGCGCGCCAGGGATAAATGCGTGCAAGTGAGAGTCACTGAAGTAATTCCAGCTTATCTTCGGACTACGGGTTTCCGATTCACCTCTCAACTTCTCAACTCCTAAACCTCTAAACAACTCAACTCTCACTTTTCCCCTAATTTAAAGGGCCTGCCGGAGTCTTTTTTCCTTCCGACTCCGGTCTTCCGACTAATTTAACTTTCACTTATGGTCGGCATGCCGCCACCAGAGTAAAGTAGCTGCCACTCCAGTCGCGGAGGTAAGTCCCAGGATCACGAAACTGGCCGGTGTTAATATCATCCCGGCCGTTGGTTCTGCAATAGTGAGCAGACCCGGAATTGCCCAGGGAAACCAGGAACCAACTCCAACCAGTCCGGCAAAATTCGCAATAATCAGGGCAATAATTACAAAACTGATGGGTGCAACGATGCCACGGCCATAACAGGCAAAAAAAGCAACAGGAAAAGAAACAAGGATAGTTAGAAAAGCGACCCGGAAAAATGTAATACTGAAAGCGGAAAAGTTCGCAGCTGCCCATCCCTGCACACCCACGGCAAAGCCCATGGAAATTCCGGCAATGAACATAATAATTGTCAGGAGTATGCTCCAGATGAGTATGAGGGCAAACTTGGCCATTACAATAGCCGATCGTGATACCGGCAGGGCCAGCATGTCTTTCATGGTTTTATCCATATACTCACGACCAAAAACCCAGGCCGCTACAAAACCAAATCCGATCATACCTATGGAAGCCAGTCCCTGTAACAATAGACCCAAATATCCATTCCAGTCGCTTTGCCCAAATAATGAAGCTTTTGTGCCAACCATTCCCAGTTTGGCAGCTGCATCAGGGTTGCGGGCTACCCACATCAACAGTGCCATCATGGAGGGAACAAATACAAAAAAGATAAGGGTAGCAGGGAATATCACCGATCTTTTAAGCTTGATAAGCTCTGTTCTGAATGCTATGATGAAATTTTTCATTGGTTGATGATTTAATTTGTCTGTTAGCGGCTCAATTTTTTTTTATATTAATTATCCTCAGAAAATACTGCTCCAGTTCCTCTTCCTTGACCTGCAGAAGAACAGGAGGACAACCGGCATTTACAA
>DASQZP010000427.1:0-3215 GCA_035638655.1 Bacteroidales bacterium | reverse complement strand
ATACATTAGACATGCCCTCGAACTGCCAGAGATATTCCATTTCGTCTCCTGCATAACCGTCTGGTTTGTAAAGAGTGGCATTATCAACTCCTACCCCGTTAATCAGATCATAGAATGCCTGGGGACTTTGTACGTTGAACCCGATTGGTATTCCCTCTTCGCGGTGGAAAGCAATGGACATGGTATTGCCTATTTCAATACCTATCGGATCTTCCATATCCTGGCCTGGATAGGCATCGGGATAATTGGGATATTCCAGGTTCAGAAACCTGCCCATCCAGCCCGAAGCAACATTTGCATTATCTTCAGTGCCGTCCAGTCCCATGAAAACCAGGTCGCGTCCGCGGAAATGGGAACCGTTCATGTTGGGGTATCCAACGTTCTGGATCACTACTGCTTTTCCTTCGTCATAGAGTGTTTTGAAATGGATCATGTCCGGGTGCAATCCTACCTGCCGGTTCAGCGGAATGGATTCATCTACATTGATGTATTTTCTGGAACCATGATCGGGCAGGGCAATGTTGGGGCGGGCGTTGTAATATTCATTATACTGGCCAATGGGAACGAGGGTGTTGAGCCCGTCATTGCCGCCATGAAGCTGTATAAAGATCAGTACATTGTCGTTGTTACCTGCCAAAGCGGCTTGTGTGAAGGCATTTCCCGGTACCAGTGCCCGTAACGGTATGCCTCCTAATGCAAAGGTACCCGCCGCTGTTGCTCCTATATTGCGTAAAAAATGTCGTCTTTTCATCCTGAATTGTTGATTAGTAAAGTTGATATTCGGGTGACTGCATGATGGCATTCACCAGTACTTCAATCTGAGAACGAATAGAGGATTCATACTGGGAGGGACTGGCAAGATAATCGTTCCATTCCTTTGTCCACGCTGCGGGATACAGTCCGTCAAGAAATACATCAGTGAGGAAAAAGTCCCTGCGTTCCGCTGCAATGGGGAACGGGACCATTAGTTCAACCAGTTTGTCGGTGATTTCTCCTGCATCGGAAGGATCGGAAATTACACCCGAATTTTTGACCCAGTCCAGCAAATCAGGCTGAATACCAAGCGAATTTCCACCATCGTTAACCCCATTGAGCAAAAATTGCGCAAATTTATACCTGTAAGCAAGGGAGTTGGGTGTGATCCAGTTCCGGCTGTAAACCGGATACTGGTGATAGGCCGGGTAACCGGCAACCTCAAAGGGTTCGAAAAAGCTCAGTTCCTGTTGCGCGATGAACCTGAGGATGCCGTCTTTGTAAACCGTATTATACAGTGTGTTCTGGTCAGTCGGAAAACTGACATTAAACAGATTGGCAGTTCCAAATATAAGTTCAATCGGTGATTTAATGATTGAACCGCGAATATCGTTTGCTGTAATACTGTCGCTGGTATCGAAGAAGTGCTGACTGTTTAGCAATGCTTTCACCAGGGTGGGTATGTCATATCCGGAAGATTTGAAGGCAGCAGCCAATGGTTTAATTACTTCTGATTCAACAGTATCATCAATTTTATAATACACGAAATACCTGTATATCTTGCGGGTGATGAACTGAGCCGTAGCATCCTGTTCGAAGATCATATCCAGCATGTCATACAATTCTTGCGTAGCTGCTGCTTCGGTGGCGTAGCCGCTAATCACTTCAGCCGGTTTGATGACCCGGTTTCCGAAGTGATTGCTGAATGTTTTCTCGCCAGCATCATGCCGGTTGGCAAGCACATCGGTGCCCGATGTTGCTGTTCTCAATTTCCCAACGGGTATCTGTGTGATTTCATCCGGATTGGTAAAAGTTTCGTCTGTCATCCAGCCGGTTAATACACGGGTGGCAGCCTTAACATCATCTTCAGTATAATTGGTATAGTCGCCTTCGCCAATCTGAGGACCCCGTCCGATGGAATACAGTTCCATCATTTCGCGGGCAAAATTCTCATTCGGACTGCTGACATCGTTGGTGCCGTTATCGAGATACACCAGCATGGCATTGTCAATACAGATGCGTTTAAAAAGTTCTTTGAAACTGCCAAAGGCAAAGTAGCGGTAAAGTGCATTCTGATAATAGATCATTTCAGATGACTTCACCTTTGCGCGGCTTGTCGGAATATATGTATGGTAGAAATAGGTGAGCCTTTCGCGGATACTGGTACCTGAGTTACGCATCTGCTCCAGAAACCAGGTAATAAAATAATCAGTAAGCGTAGTTTGTTCACTGTTGGTATCAGTGGCTTTGGGGTTTAGCCAGGTCTGACCGGTTTTGAGGTCCAGGGGTTGATCAGGCAGGGGCTGATCGGCAAATAATTCGTTCATGGCCTGGTCAACGGAGTAGCCTGCAAACCTGTTGATATCGGCATTGGATACACCGAATACAGCCCTTCGTAGCAGATGTGCAGCGTTACTCCTCCCCAGGGTACCTGCAAATTTATCGGTTGCGCCCATACGGTTTTTGGTTTAGGATGTTTGGTAAAAAATATAAACGAATATACAAATCTTTTATTATTGAAAAAATTTGTCTCAAGAATTTTTGATGGAAGGAAATCAGATTGTATAATTAGCTGCCAAACAGATGCTTTTCTCCCGCTTTATAAAGCAGCACATTTACCTTTTCAAGCGTTACCAGGCATCCATAGCGCATTTTTTCAAGAAAAGGTTTTATTTCTTCGTAAAAAGAAAAGATTTTTTCTTCCTCATCTACAATTTCTATAACAGTAGGTACTTTCTCTGAAACTTCCCAGAATTTATAAGAGTGAATGACTGAACTGGCTCCATAGCCAAGAATGCCTTTCACGACCGTTACGCCGGCAAGATTGTGCTTTTTGGCCCTGTAAACAATCATTTCATTGAGAGGGGTATGTTTGAACTTATCGGTTGAACTGACATAGATCCGTAGAAGGGTGGCTGTGGTATTGTTTTCCATATCAGAGAATTTTAATGAGTGTTCTACCTGCAAAAACGGCCAGCAGGCCAAAAAAGAAACTGAGGGTAGCATAGGAAATGAAACGCAGCCATTCCTTGTTCTGCATCAGCAGCAGGGCATCGTTGGAGAGTGATGAGAATGTAGTAAAGCCGCCGCATATACCCACAGTAAGGAACAAACGCATTTCAGGGGAAAGGATATTTCGTGTTTCCGACAGACCATAAAAAATACCTATCAGAAGACTACCAATTATGTTAACAGTAAAAGTTCCCCAGGGAAATAATGAAATGAAATTTACCTGGATATAT
>DASQZP010000426.1:0-2298 GCA_035638655.1 Bacteroidales bacterium | reverse complement strand
GGGCAGCCCGTTCTTTTTCCGGCTTGCAGATTCCCCTGTAAATAATTTTGACAGGGGTTGCCTTTTTGCATTTTTGTGGATTTTACGATATATGTAATCAGAGCTGATCAACCTTGGGTTGTCTTTATGGCAAAATATCTGCACATAAGTATCAAATTAAAATTCACTATTTCATCACTCTAATCATATTTTAACAATTTGGTAGAAAGAAAAAACAGGTAAATTATATACAGGCTTCTATGTTGATCTAATTTGGAAACTGAAACCCCTAATTGAAGGTGTTTCATATATTTATACTGTAATGGATTTGTAAGCGATAAGCTTATTTACAAGAACTCCGTTAGTGAGAAAAACATTTAAAAAGAAGATTAATCGAATTATAGATTTATGTACCTGTCGTATTATAATCTGGATAGAAAGCCATTTCAACTAACCACAGATCCAAGATTTCTATGGCTCGGCGAAAAGTATAAGGAAGCCTTGGCAACTTTAAAGTATGGTGTGGTTGATCAGAAGGGCTTTCTGCTAGTTACCGGAGACGTGGGTACGGGAAAAACAACACTTATCAATGCACTATTAACGTGGCTTGGTAATGATGTAATTGTAGCCAACATCACCAACCCTATCCTGGAGGAGATGGATTTTTTCAATATCGTTGCGGATCAATTTAATATCAATAAATATTTCAGCAGAAAAGCGGATTTTCTAATTCATTTTAGTCGTTTTTTAAACGATTGTTACACAAAAAAGAAAAAAGTCATTCTTGTCATTGATGAAGCGCATAAATTGGATCAAGACCTACTTGAGCAGATACGGCTCTTTTCAAATATTGAAAAGCAGCATACGAAACTGATCAATATATTTTTTGTCGGTCAAAATGAATTTATTGATATTATTTCTGATCAACAAAATAGAGCTTTAAGGCAAAGAATCACGATTAATTACCATCTTGATCCCTTGAAAGAATCTGAAGTAAAAAAGTATATTCTTCATCGTCTCAACGTCGCGGGTTTGAAAGAGAATATTTTCTCTGACAATTCAATACGTGAAATACATTCTTTTTCCAATGGTTATCCCCGCCGGATAAACATAATTTGCGATCATGCTCTCTTAACTGGTTTTGCCCGAGATTTGAAAAAGATTACCCCGGCTATTATCAAGGAATGCTCTCAAGAACTCAGCTTCCCAGGTGAAACAAAGAAAAATGCACCTTCAAATTTTCCTTATCAGCAGTCATACTATGAACATTCACCCCACCTAGTTAAGCATCCTTTTGAGAATGAGGTGAGCATTGAAAAGGAGAATCAAACAAATCAAGATTCTCAAGCCATCTCTTTTCAACAAGCAGAAAGTACCAAAGAGAGTATAGATTTAAGGAAACACAATAAGGAGAATGTAAACAAAGATTTTATAGAGTCTTCAATTGTTCGTAAGCGAAAAAACCTACTTCTCTGGATCTCTGCTGTAACTTTTGCGGTCATTGTCATGATCTTGATTTGGCCATCTAATAAAAACAGATTCTTAAAAGAAAATGGCCAGAAACCAGTAGCTTCCGTACTCACTGTTCATACATCATCCCCAATTAAAACAGACAATAATTTTTCCTCACTGACATCTAAAGATAGAGACGCTTTGACCATGCCGGCTCTATCCAAAAGCGTAGCTCAAAACGACAAGTCGAAGACAAATGACACGGTTCGTTTTTCAATAGTGAGTAAGGATAAGGACGATATTGTGAAAGCAGAAAATACCAGATTGAACCCGGCTCAAGACAGGGTATTACCAGGAAGATATACTGCATATTTGCATTATTCGAACGAGAAAAATAAAAAAATAATGGAAGAACTTGCTATTTTTTTAAAAAATAAAGGGTTTAAGGTGAATGGGATAACAAGGGTTAATTATAAAAATAGAGATATTCGTTACTTCCACAGTGTGGATAAATCGGGTGCACTCATTTTAAAAAAGTATTTAACCCAATTTATTACCCCCTATACACATTTTGAAAACACGAATATTAAAATCCTTAATCTGAGCCATAAATATCCGAATGCTAAAAAAGGAGCGCTTGAACTTTGGGTGAAATTTTAGCAGAATGTGACAAGTGTAGAAAAATCCCATATTTTATAGTATGCCTTCTGGAAACCAAGTTGAAAATATCTATTCATCAGGGTGCAAATTTGAAGACCTAAAATGTGATCGATTCCTAAATGAACTCCTCAACCGGGAACTGTGGATAGCTGCTATCTATCTTTCCGTCATAGGGATTCGATTTAATTTGAGATATCGGATTTCAAT
>DASQZP010000425.1:0-2475 GCA_035638655.1 Bacteroidales bacterium | reverse complement strand
TAGTAAAATGATATTAGCACCAAGGGGGGAATTGTCTCCGGGTGCACTTAACATCAAGAAAATCAAAAAAAAGCTGTTTATAATATTTTCTGTAATAACAGGATTATATGATAATATCATCTGGCATGCTTCTAATAATTATGAAGAAACACACATAAGAAATATTTTTGGAAAATCGGTAAATGTCAGGAAAGCTATAAATATATCAAGTGTTCCATCCGGTATTCCCAAAAAGGGAATAAGGAAAAGAGCGGGAAAAATAAAGATCATATTTCTTTCAAGAATATCAAATAAGAAAAATTTAGATGGTGCTTTAAAAATTCTAAAAGATATTAAAGGAGATGTTATTTTCGATATATATGGGCCCATCGAAGACAGAAATTATTGGATTCGTTGTGAGAAATTAATTTCCGGTTTGCAAGAGAATGTTCAGGCAGTATATAAAGGTATTATACCTTATAGCAATGTGCAGAAGGTCATATCAAATTATCATCTGTTTTTCCTACCTACAAAAGCAGAAAATTATGGGCATGTAATTTTTGAGGCATTATCAGTTGGTTGTCCGGTTTTAATCAGTGATCAGACACCATGGAAAAATATTGAAATAAATGGTGCAGGCTTCATTTGCTCCTTGGACAATGATAAAAAATTCATTACAGATATTAATAAAATATTGAATATGGATGAGGCTTCTTATCGAATGTTATCTATAAAAGTAATGGAATATGCCAATGATATTATGAGTTCAGATGAATCTATTGAAAAGAATAGAGAATTATTTGATAAAATGTATAAATAATAGCAGTATAATCATCTGTTAAACATACATAAAATAATATTAGTATAAGTTAGTTATATATTAGATTATTTTAAGAATAATATTATCTTCCATATTTCCCTTTCCGGAACGAGTTCGGATAAAGATGATTATTTAATTATTCTAACTTTATGAAAATAAAAGATATAGAATAGATAACTTATGGTTAGAGTATAAGTAAATATCTCTTATTCTCAGACGTGCAAAAAGGAGTAATGATCATGGATATAAGTATATCAGATTATTATTAACTGTGCGATCAAATATAGTTATTGTGTTGTGTGGCAATAATGGGTTGAAATGGGAAAATATGAAAGTATCTGTTATTACTGTAGTGTATAATAATATTGAGACTATATCAGATGCAATAGACTCTGTATTACAACAAGAATATGATAATATAGAGTATATAATAATTGATGGAAAATCAAATGACGGGACGGTAGAAATAATAAGTAGATACGGTGATAAAATTGATATATTTATTTCTGAAAAAGATGATGGAATATATGATGCCATTAATAAAGGTATTAGGTTGGCAAATGGAGATATAATAGGATTATTGCATTCGGATGATATATTTACTGATGAAAATGTAATCTCAAGAGTAGTTGAACCTTTCTTTGATTTAGGAATAGATAGTATATATTCCGATCTGGTTTATGTTGATAAGCATGATCAGAATAAAATAATTAGAAAATGGATATCCGGTAATTATAACAGAAATAAATTTATTTATGGATGGATGCCGCCACATCCTACATTTTTTGTAAAACGTATCTTATTTGAAAGATATGGTTATTACGACACTAGTTTTGGAAGTGCTGCAGACTATGAGCTGATCTTACGATTTATGTACAAATACGGCATTACCACTTATTATATACCGAAAATTCTGGTAAAAATGAGAATAGGCGGTAAAAGTAATAGCAATTTTAAAAATAGACTTATAGCAAATGGTCAGGATTATCGGGCCTGGCAAAAGAATGATCTAAATCCAAGATTTTACACGCGATATTTAAAACCATTGCAAAAAATATCACAATACATCGGAAATTGATATAGCGAGGGTAATATAGAAAGATGTTACAAATTACCTGGTTAAGAGAGAGTACAAGGGGTAGACAATAAGATGGTATCAGTAATAGAGTAGGAGCAAACTAAAAATAATCCTATCTATTCATAGTTTGAACAATTTGGGTATTCAACATTGGGTGTGAGGTAATTATGGAAAGTCCGGCAATATTTTATGTGCCGCATCAAGATGATGAAATATTGCAATTGGGTGTAGCAATCATGAATCATATTTATCAAAGCCGGGAAGTGCACCTGGTCTTATGTACAAATGGAAATGCATATAATTCCTATGCTAAAAGAGTGTTAAATGGTAATACGGTATGTGAATGGCATAAAACAAAACATCAATTTCATCTCTCTGACGAAGACTATATAAGAGCCAGGAATCATGAATTTGTTTGGTCATCAATGTGTATGAAAGTAAAACCGGAAAATATACATTTCAGACAATATACCGACGGAGCCCTTAGTGTTGATAACGCCAAATATGTAATTGCAGAATTTGAGAAAACCTATCCTGGAGCCCGTCATAAGACAATGTCATATACAGATCCACATAGAGATCATGCTGCTCTGGGTGA
>DASQZP010000424.1:0-4673 GCA_035638655.1 Bacteroidales bacterium | reverse complement strand
AAATATGTGAATGATGAAATTGGGATACAAATAAAACTTGTAGCAAATTAATTGAACTGCTAAGTTTTGGTTAATTTATTATAAAATCTTAATATCTAAGGCGAAACAGGAAAAGTTATCCTGTGTAAGATAAACTATCTTAAACACAGGATAACTTTAAGCATGGGAAAATGTGTCTCTTTAATTTACTATTAGTTTTCTGACCAAATAATGATTGTCCGATTGTATATTAACAAAATACAAACCAGGTGTTAAATCAAGACCTCTCAAACAGATAGTACTTCCTTCAGCAATTGATCTATAAATCATTTTCCCGGTAAAATCAAGGATGGTAACCTGTACAGGCCTGTTAAATGTATTCTGAATATATAAGTCACCGGATCGGAATGGATTTGGATAAACTTTATAAGAATTCTCGGTCCCCTGATAAATTTCGTTACTTAGAGTTGATGCAGATACCACCTGTGTCCAGTCTGATTTACCATATTCATTAACAGTACGAAGGATGTATGAATACGATGTAGATGATGACAGGTTTTTATCGGAAAATCCCAAAGTAGTGTCAGTCAGGGTTGCAATAAGCTGCCAGTCATTGTCATCATTTATGCATCGGTAGATTTCAATGTACTGCCAATCAGTATTTTCAACACTATTATCCCATGAGAGATTAATTTGAGAATCAGAAAAAACAGTAGCAATAATCGAAAGAGGCTTTTCGGGTAATTCACCAGGACCGCCTGCCCCAATAGTGATCAAGTGGTTCAGGTCATTCACTCCATTTACCGAATCCCATATTCCTGTATTTGCCAGGTGAATGGCATAAGCCGGCGTAGTTTCAAGGGATGACGACTGATCGGGGAACCTCAACCCAATGGAATAATTCCCATCCTGTAATGTGTCAGGCAATGTGAAAGTCCCGTTGGTTGCTATATCACCAGGAAACCAGAACCGTATATCAGAGTTTGTCCCATTGAAGGGCAACACAACCTGCTGGTGTGATACAATATTGGTTAATACAATCTGAAAGGGCTTGTACTGCGTTGGAGCTGCAAACCCGATATTCTTCAGCTGAAGGGAAATTTCGGCAACAGAAGCGGCATCAGCCGAATCGGGCAGTATTGCTGAATCAAGATAAATCCGGTAACCAAGTGCCAAATTCACCTCATGAAGGCAGCCCTGATCCTGCCATTTTTTATAAACATTCTGATTATAACCACGGTTCAAAAATGTCCAGTGCAGTTCCTTCATTCTCGGAATACTATTCTCGCAGTCACTATATGAATTTGACGCATCACAGGTTTCACCGCCGGCAATTGCATATTTTGTTTCTTGCGATAAATAAGCAATATCCTCCTCAAGATTGGTATATGTCCCATAATCACTCCTGTTTGCAAGAAAGCAATCATTGTGATGACCTATTCTTGATTTATCAGTACCAGAATAAGCTTCTTCCTCACTAATAGGTGTTTCATCCTGAATAATAGTTTGTTTAATAGCGGGTGTACGCACCTGTACCTGAATATTCTCCGGAAGGATATCAAGCAAGGCCAACACTACTGCCCTTCGGTTAGCCTGATCGGTACTGTCGGGAACGTACCCGCTACCTGAAAAATTTGTTGTATAATACCATTCTCCCCAGACGCCAACAAATCCAGCTTGCACGGCAAGAATTACATCTGAATTTTTTTTCAGTACATTACTTAATGACTGAATATGCGAAAGCACAATATCAGGAGGAGCATCCCATACATCAGCGCTTTGAGAATTACTGTAAGCAAACCGAACAATACATTTGACACCAGCATATCTGGCTGCATCAAAATCAGCCTGCATTTTATCCAAATAGTCATTACTAACCGAGTCCTCTTCAAGAAATTGATGAAGATAAAATGAGCGAAGTATGATTGTTATTTTATCATTTTCTCTGTTAGATTTTAATAATGCTGCGTCCAATGGTTTATAGTTTCCGGTAAGATAATTACCAAAATTATAATAGTCGTCGTACCATCCACGTTCAGGATTGGCAATAACCGATGATGTTGGAAGGTAGTTAAGCTCAGATGACTGGCAGAAAGAGTGGAAACCAACAAACAACATTAGCCCTGTCAAAAACCATATTTTAAATCTTTCTGAATACTTCATATTGAAAAATGTTTAGTACTATTTAAATGTCAGTAATACATCCCCTGTTTCTCCCTGCATATCAACTGCATGCAAGGTAAGCACAAGGTGTTTATCCTTTATGGAATACTCCGAATTAAGAAGTTGAATATTCTTATTCGAAATCTGAATATCTGCCGGGTTTTCAACGCCGAAGAAATCAACATCCTGGGTGCCGTACATCCTGATAGTTGTTTTGACTGTTGCAGGCTCCACCAGATAACTGTAAACATTGTAAGTCCCTTTATTAAAGATATATGATCCGGGATTCTTTTTTCCAATCTTGTAGGTCAACTGGTAACTTTTTTGATTCAACACCGGAAGATACATAAAACCGTATCCTTCCTCTTCAAAGTAACAGGGGATCCCGTTGCCATCAATTCGCGCCTCGCTGATATGTTCGGCAGAGTCAAGCCTAACTTTAAGCACCATGTTCCCCAGGATATTGTTTTGATATGCTTCTGAAGGCATCCCAGAATTATCGATCGAAACCAGCCCTTCTCCAGTTTGAGTTACCGAAGTATATTTATTATACAACCATTGAGAAAAAAATTGTTCAGTATTTTTAGCTACATAGCGGTCTGCTGAACTTTGTACCATCCTATAATAGTCAACCCATTTCTGGTTGGTCTTCTCCTGTAAAAATTGATCCTGTGCCAACCAGTTGCTCCAGTGTGATTCAATTATATCCGATTCCTGTTCATTCAAATCAACAGTAGGCAGTGAGGAAAGTTTATACCAGTCATTCCCGTAATTAATCCGGTTAACAACAATTACCCCATGGTCAAAACCCCCACCATTTGGTTCAGCCGGAGGATTAAGCTCCCTGATATAATCAAAAAGTGTATTGACATATCTTACTCCGACACCTGCCATAACTTTACCAGTACTATAATCACCTTCAGGATTCCAAAAGTACCCGTAGGCACAAGGGACAAAACTCTCAGGAAATGATTGTCCGTGCGCTGGAGACAAATTATACTGAGCCATTATATCTTTAAAGCACTGAATATGCTCCTCCATACTTTCTTCAGGCCAGGGGTGATTATCATCGGTGCAGTACCATTCTGCACGCTTTTTCTTCCCATCCTGCCAGTATTCATGTCCTACTCCATGCAAACCAAATTCTAAATTTGCAGCATTCTGTTTAACAAAATTCATAATATCTAACTGCTCCTGATTTACATTACCTGAATTGTTCCAGTGTTTGCCCTGCCAGGTTGTAGTTGGATACTTAGCCAATATGTTTTCACGATCCATTTCGGCCAAAACAAATAAACCTTGTATTCTAACACCAACCTGTTTACCTACTTCAACAATCCCACGGTAATCATCAATTCCCATCCGTCTGTCAATACCAATTCTGTATGGTCCCTGATGGTCCACATCACCAGCATCATTTCCAATATTCCATCCCATATCATCAATTGCGAAAGCAAAAGGCCTTGGAAAGATGATTTGATCTGTGCTTTCCCTATCAATTGAGTTTCTATGGCTACAAGCTGTTAATAAAGCCCCCATTACTATCAATGTTATGAAAGTGAAAAATCTATATTCTTTATATTTCATGATTAATTCTTTAAAATCAGATTAAAGTCCGTTGGTCCAATAATATTATTGTACAATAAAACGTTTAACAGAACGGGCTTGATTAAACTGCACAAGCTGTATAAGATAAACACCCCTGGCCAGGTTTCCGGTATTTACACATAGAGTGCCAGATTCGGAAAATCCTTTTGAATACATTAAGTTACCCATAGCACTAAAAATATTTATTATAATGCTTTTATTTTGTTTCGCATCGTTACTGACTATATTTATGTCTGCCCCCCTTGATACAACTGAAGGATAGGCCATCCACTGCCAGGGTTCCCGTTTTTTTTTGATATTTGTGATATAGGTTGTTCCAAAATAATCTATAGTTTGATCTGGTAACAGGCGGTCGCTCTTGATGGTTAGATCAAATACATCACCACCAGCTGAAATATGAAACTCTTTGCTTTCTCCAGGTGCTAAATTTTTTAACGATTCAATTGATCTCACTCCGTTAACTGTTGGATAAGCATCGTAATAAAATGAAGCCACCCCAATATTTTTAACCTCAACAATTGAAGAGTCTTTCTTAGTTTTTGCATCTACTATTTTAAATTTATAACCGGATGCAAGGCTTGCTTCTTTTATACGCTCCATCGACTGGTAATTTGGCTGATCGTTCCCAATCATGTATGAAATTTGGAATTTTGCAGCTTCCTCTTCATAAGACTTACCATGAGCACCTGCCGGGTAATCCAGCACATGCTGCTGATCATAAGAAGTATAGTAATTAAATTCGCCACCTGCTGGTGAAGAATGGTATCTTTTCTCGCCAAAAAAATTCCAGCAAGTCTCATTATAACCAGCATGATCTCTGGACATGAAAGAATCATCAAAATTTCCGAATTTCAAAGTCAATAATTCAGGTTGTTCTTTAAAAGGAGAATAGGTATTATCCGCCGCATCAATAGAAATTGACC
>DASQZP010000423.1:0-4187 GCA_035638655.1 Bacteroidales bacterium | reverse complement strand
CTCTAACTGGCGCCTCCGATAACTATTAAGGGCTGAAGGCCCGGATCAGTTCAGCCCGGAGGCAACGCCCCGGGTTAACTGTTGCAAGGCAACCACATGTGCCCTGAAGGGGAAGCTAACCTTGTGCCTCATTTTTAATATCAATAATCCCTGAATATATGCAGTTAATATGTTAGAGGCATGGCCTGTAAAAGCTGATTTCAATGTTTTGAAAAGCATATAGATACCATTTTAACATTATTTATTGTCCGAAAGGGGCGCGTGAGTTACCAAATTGAGGCGCCCCGTTTACCCAATGAATGCGCAACAGTTTGCAGGAAGGTAAGCAGCAAATAGGTGGTACAACCTTGTGAGGGTACGGTTGAAAAACGGATTAAAACAAAAAAACCTGGCCGGTAATTTTACCGGTCAGGTTTAATAAAATGTATTTATATGTGCCCAGGACAAGACTCGAACTTGCACGCTTTTGACGGCGCCAGCCCCTCAAGCTGGTGTGTCTACCAATTCCACCACCTGGGCATTTTTATAAAGAACTTTTTGTACCCGGAACAGGGATCGAACCTGCACAGCCAAAAGGCCACTGGTCCCTGAAACCAGCGCGTCTACCAATTCCGCCATCCGGGCTTGTTGATTGGGATTGCAAATGTATAAAAAAATCTTTAATCTCCTAAACCATTTGTTTTTTTTTAATGCATTTTTTAATATCCCTTTGGCCGGCTCATAGCAGGATACAGAAATTTAAAGCAATACAGCTTTTTGATTTTCATGGCTTTCAAAAGCTGCTTCAATGATGCGTATTACATCACTGGCCTGAATGGCTGTAACAGCAGGTTTAATGCCTGTTGTTAAGGCATTATAAATGTCATCGTAAAAAGCCAGGTAATTACCTGCAATTGTTTCAATTTTTCCTTTAAAGTGTAATCCATTAATATCTGTATTAAGGAGGCCGTAGTATCTGCTGTCTTCCTCTCCCCATCCGGGTTTATCGGGAAACTCCCCATCAGTTAGTGCGGCTTCCTGCGGATCTAAACCCCATTTCAGAAAACTGCCCTCTGTTCCATGGAGAATATACCTCGGGCCAGGTTCTCTTACAAGATAGCTTCCCTTCAATGTAACCTTCTCCGATTCGTAACCAAGTTTAAGCTCGAAGTTATCATCTACACTACCACCCGTTCTCATGGTTCTAATATCAGCCTGAACAGTCGATGGCATTCCGAAAAGGACCAGCGCCTGATCAATCATGTGTGAGCCAAGATTGTAAAGTGTTCCGGTGCCGGTTGCAGGATCTTCCTTCCATGTATTTGGTTTGGTGTAATTTCTGAAACGATCAAAATGTGCTTCAAATTCAACCAATCGACCCACGAGATTCTCCTCTATCACTTTTTTTACTGTCAGAAAATCACCATCCCAGCGGCGATTCTGGAATACACTTACCATAACTCCTTTTTCATTTGCAAGTTTGTCCAGCTCTAAGGCTTGTTTTGTAGTTTGAGTGAATGGTTTTTCAGCAATTACATGTTTACCTGCTTTTATTGCCTGCGAAACCATATTATAATGCAAATGATCTGGTGTATTTACTACAATGAGCTCAATTTCATTATCCGTGAGCAATTCTTCAAAGGTCCTTACAATATTAACATGGGGATATTTTTTAGTTGATTCATTGCTGTGTCTTTCCAGTATTTTGCTTAATCTGAATCCACTGTGTGTTTCTATCAAGGGAGCATGAAAAACTTTTCCTGACATTCCATAGGCTGCCAATCCGGTATTGATGACTCTTTCCATAGTAATCTGCTGTTTTATAACAAAGATAAGGACTTTTACAGGAAAGCACTCAATTTAAAATATTATAACAAATGCCTCATCAACAAACTTGTTAGTTGTTCTTCTGAAAAAGGCTTAGTCAGGTAGTCATCAAACACACCACGATAAACTGATTTTTTATTTTCATTCCATTTAAAGGCAGATTGAGCTATAATTGGAATACTTTTATTCATTTTCCTGATTTGGCGTGCAGCTTCAAATCCATCCTTTTCCGGCATCAGAATATCCATAAGAATCAGATCGATGTCTTTGGTTTCTTTAACCTTTTCAATAGCTTCATTGCCATCTGTAGCTTCTAATAAAATCAGGCCAAGTTGCTCTGAAAGTTCTTTCAGATATTGAAAATTTGAGGGTACGTCTTCAGCCACCAGAATCTTTTTTCCTTTTAATTTTTGTGGTTTATTTTTTACTTTATTTGGGACAGATGAAGTAAAAACTTCAAACTGATTTTCCTCAAGTGGAAATAACACATTAAATTCTGCACCCCTATCTGGTTGAGAATCAACATGTATTTCTCCGTCAAGGAGTTTGGTCAAGCCCTGACAAAGTGTTAATCCCAGCCCGGCACCCCTGTAGAGTTTCTGACCAGATTCTTCCACTTTCTGAAAACTGCCAAATATTTCCTTTTGATGTTTTTTGGATATGCCTATACCAGTGTCTTTTACATGAAAACAGATCTTTTCAGAATCATGAAGCGTGCATCCCAGTTCGATTTGACCTTTCTCAGTAAATTTAATGGCATTATCAATCAGGTTGATCAATATCTGTTTAAGTTTATTGGGGTCAGTAAACATTACACGCTGGTCAGATACGCCGATCTGCAAAACAATTTCCAGATGTTTCTTTTCTTTCCTGTCCCTTAGCTCTATTGCTTCTATATAAATTTCTTCAAGTAGATTTTTTACGAAAAATTTTTCTTTTTCATACGGTATTCTGCCAGATTGTAACTTTGAGGTCTCAATAATATTACTTACCAGGGAAATTAAATCTAATGTGGCATTTTTGATTTGATGTGAAAATCCGGCCTTTTTTTCTGTTGAAAAATTATTATCAGTGATTAGTTGTGTAAAACCTGCTATTGCATTTAGCGGTGTCCTGATTTCATGTGACATGTTAGTAAGAAAAGCAGACTTGAGTCTGTCTGATTCTTCTGCTCTGTTTTTAGCCTCTATGAGTTGTTTTTCAGTAATTTTCTTTTCTGTAATGTCTTCATTGATCATAAGATAATGAGAAAATCTTCCATTTCTGTCCTTAACAGGAGAAAAAGAAATTGATTCCCAGAATAATTCTCCATTCTTTTTTCTGCTTTGAGTTTCATATTGCCACCTGCCGACATTATTGATCATATTACGTATTTCTGCCCGTTTACCGGGTTGAAGATGAGGAATTAAGTCAAAAACAGAATGCCTGTAAGGTGCAATATCTTCAGGTGAATAGCCAGTAATTTGATAGTACATTGGATTGATAAATTCAACTTTTCCATCAGGTAAAGCAATTACCACACCAACAGGACTTTGAAGCACGGCTTCACTTAGCTTATTGTTTTCATCCTGAGATTTTACCAGCTCAGTAATGTCTCTGACAACACTGAGTATTCTTTTTTCTCCATTAATAACTATTGCTTTAGAGTGGATTTCAACAGGAAATTCTTTCCCGTCGGCAGTTTGGTGTAATGTAGAAAGATAGAGATCATTTTCTTCAGAGACCTGTTTAATTTTTTCCTTGAGGCTTGCCTGTGCTGCTCTGTCAAAAAGTTTGTAAAAATTTGACTTTCTAATATCATTCAAACTAATACCTGTTAATGTAACAGCCGTTTCATTTACATAACTTATTAGTCCATCAGCAGTATGCATATATATTGAATCAGTTGCAACGTCCAGTAGTCTTGCTCGCAGATTTAATTCCTCCTCAGCCTTTTTTTGTTCGATAATAAGAGAAAGCTGATTGGCTAAAAATTTCAGAAAATCCAGATCTTTTGGAGTATATGCGTCCGGATTTTCATAGTCCTGAACAACAAGTGCTCCTGTTACTTCCCCGTTTGAGTACATGGGAACTCCCATCCAGATTTTTGATTGTGCACCCAGTGTGCTTCTTTCAATTCCCATTTCAGAGGAAATTTTCAAAATATCATCCGGATTTAAGAAAAGCGGATTTCCTTTTTTTATCATGTAGCCTGTAAGTGACCGGTCAGGGTCCAGTATACTTCTGCCATCTCTTTCATCCTTATAATAGGGAATATAAAGTATGTTTTTTTCTTTATTATAGAGAGCCACAAAAAAATTCCTTGTATTGAAAAGTATTTCCATCTTTTCATGAATTACCCGGAATATTTCATTCAGATTCTTTTCCTGAATTACTGCCTG
>DASQZP010000422.1:0-10356 GCA_035638655.1 Bacteroidales bacterium | reverse complement strand
AGTATTGTGGTTCGATGGCGACTGGACCTATAATGCCGGGAAACCCACCCCTACACGTTGGTGGACCAAAACCGACGGAGCCGATCTTTATAACTATGTGATCAGCCTGGATCCGAATATTATTGTCAATGAGCGCGTGGCCCGGAGCTTTGGCCTGGGAGATTTCCAATGCCCGGAGAACGAAGTGCCCGAAAAACCACTGGACAGGCAATGGGAAACCTGCCGTACCATGAACAATACGTGGGGATATAATGCATCTGACTCTGCCTGGAAATCACCCGACACCCTGATCAGGGAAATGGTAACCACCGTGTCCCGTGACGGGAACTACCTGCTCAATATTGGTCCGAAAGGAGACGGAACTGTGCAGCCCGAAGCTGTACATATTCTGAATGCTTTCGGTAGTTGGATGGATATATTTGGTCAAAGTATCTATGGCACCACTCGCAGTCCGTTCAGCACCGAACCCGCATGGGGCGTGTTTACCAAAAAAGAAGGAAAGCTGTACGCCCATGTATTTCATTGGCCGGAAGACAACCGGTTAACCATCCCTGCTGTCAGCAATAAATTAAACAAAGTATACCTGATGGACAATCACGCGAAAGAATTAAAATATACAATTACTGGTGCCGGTAACCTGCAAATTAATTTGCCTGCCCAACCAGATAATCAGATCGATCAGGTGATAGAGATAGATATGGTGGGATTACCGAAGACAAAGGAGTAGGATGGTCTTCCCTGGCGTAGACATGTTGTCCTTGCCTGTTTCAAAGCATTTACTAAACTATTTTCTTTTATAAAGTGTTTAACAAGAACATAAATCCGGTAACGGATATTTTTTATAGTTGAAATACCTGCCGAACCGTCTGTAAATGAGTTTTTAAATATACCGTTTCCAATATTTGCTTTCTTTGCCTTATTAAAAGCAGGTATTATTCATTTCCCGGTAAAATAAGTATCCCTGTCCGGATTGCTCACTATTTTCATTTAAAATGAAAGGACATACCATGTCAAATCGTGTACAAACTCCCGGAAATGCCAACTCGTACCTGATAGAGGTTGTTTATTTTCTCTCAGGACTGGCCTGTTTCTTTGTTTCTGATATGATAATCTCCTCAATATTGGCACCCCAGGACGGAAATATTTCTTTAAAATCACCGGAGACATAGAGTGCATTGGCTTTTCTTGTATTAACCAGTATCCTGTTGCTTTTTTATACAAAAAGAAGAACAAAAGATGAAAGAAAATCGAAATGAGTCAAATTACAGAAGTAACCAACATTCAGAAAAGAATAATGAGACAGACGATCATCTGAAGAACCGCATCAAACTTATTGAAACCATTCTGCATAATATTCCAGTCGGAATAGCAGTCAACAGTATTGGTGAAGGATCGTTGCTGTTTATGAACGAGGAATATTCCGGCATTTTTGGCTGGCCTGGGGATGATCTGACCAATCTCGAAAATTTTTTTTACAAAGTATATGCTGATGGCAAATATCCTGGTGAAGCAGTGAAGCAATTTCTGAAAGAAATACAAAGTCGTGAGCAAAGACGGATGGATTGGGAGGGCATTGAAATCAAAACAGCCGCAGGTGAAAGAAGATTTGTTGACATAACAAACATACCGGTTAAAAATCAGAACCTGATGATATCTCTGGTCAGGGATGTGACCGAACAAAAACAAAATCAGCAAAAAATTGAAGAAAATGGGCACAAGCTGAATGAGACCGTGAATCTACTGGAAAAGACACTCACCGGAATAAGTGATGCGGTGATGGTTATCAATCCGGAAAATCGTACTGTCATACTGGCAAATCCGGCCGTAGAGAAAATTTTTGGTTACAAACCGGATGAAATAATGGGCAGGAACACAAAATTTTTGCATGTGAATACTGAAACATACGAAAAATTTGGTCACATCAGTGAGGCAGAGCTCGAAAAGAGTGATCATTTCTTTACTGAATATGAAATGCGGAAAAAAGATGGTTCCATTATTAATACTGAAAATACTGTAAATGGGATCTATGATGAAAGAGGCTGGAGAACCGGGGTAGTGAGTATTGTGCGTGATATTACCGAGCTGAAGCAATCGCGGATGCAGCTCAAAAGTATTACCGATAATCTGCCAGGGGCAGTTATACAATATACACGTAAATCTGACGGAACCGATGCGCTGACTTATGTGAGTGAGGGTGCCGGAAGAATTTGGGGTGTTACAGCCAGGCAGGCTATGGAGAATAATAAGCTGATATGGGACCAGATTGACAGACGTGATATCGAAAAAGTTGTTGCATCCATACAAAATTCTGCTGAAAATCTCAGTCCGTGGAGTATCGAATTCAGAAATCATCATCCTGATTATACACTCAAATGGCTTCATGGACTTGGGTTGCCTCATAAACAGGCTGATGGTTCTATTGTCTGGAATTCATTAATGCTTGATATTACCCGGCGAAAAGAAGCCGAAGAAGAAATTTGCAAATACCAGCAATCGTTAAGAGATCTTACAACCGAAATTTCGTTGATTGAAGAAAAGCAACGCAAGGAGATTGCTTCTAATATTCATGATAATCTGAGCCAGCTGCTGGTAATAGCTAAAATGAAACTGTCGGACCTTCAGAACACATTACAAAATGAACCGAATGAAAAAAAACTGAAGGCCGCGATGGGATATATTTCAGAAGCAATTGAAAATTCGCGTAACATTACCTACGATCTGAGCCCGCCTGTTCTATACGAATTGGGGCTTATTGAAGCAGTTAACTGGCTGACAGAAAAGATTAAACAGAAACATAATCTTCAAATTGATTTGAAAACTGAATTGGAAGAGTTGCCCCTGTCCGAATCGAAACTTATTATTGTTTACAGGGTAATTCAGGAATTGTTTAATAACATTATCAAACATGCACATGCCGGTTATGCATGCATTGTACTTAAGAAAGCAAAAAATGGTGTTGAGATTAGAATTTCTGACAATGGGAAAGGATTTTTGCCTGACAAATCGGCTGTACCCGGAAACATGAAAAGAGGTTTTGGATTATTTACCGTGAAGGAGCGCATTCAAAATATTTCAGGTGAAATTGCAATTAATTCTGCACCGGGAAAGGGAACCACGATAACATTATTTATACCGGCAAATGATTTATAACTAAATAATATCTATGAAAATCAATATTATATTGGCTGACGATCATAATATTCTTCGTGAAGGCCTCAGAAATGTGATTGAATCTTTCAGTACCTTAAAAGTAATCGGAGAGGCCAATGATGGCCGGGAAGCGGTGAGTCTGGCAAACAGGCTGCATCCCGATGTAGTCATTATGGATGTGTCCATGCCCGGTCTGAACGGAGTGGAGGCTACCCGGCAAATAGTCCGCAGTCATCCGGATATCAGGGTCATCGCGCTTTCTATGCATGCAAACAAACAAATGATAGCCGGCATACTTAAAGCCGGAGCTTATGGATATCTGCTGAAGGATTGTGCTTCCGGGGAATTAATCAATGCCATTAAAACTGTTGCAGCGAATAAGAAATATATAAGCAACCGGGTTTCCGAATTGTTTCAGGACAACATAATGGCTGAAAAACAGGGGAGCCTCCCGGAACTTAGCGTCAGGGAGAAAGAGATTCTGCAGCTTATCGCCGAAGGCCACTCCTCAAAAGAAATCGCAGATATGTTATTTCTTAGTTCGAAGACCGTAGATGCTCACCGTAAAAATATTATGGATAAGCTCGATTTACATTCTATCCCCGAATTAACAAAATATGCACTGAAATCTGGTTTGACCAGTCTGGATAATTAATCCTATTCTTCCCTGGATAAAAACCATCTGATATTCCTGAAAAATCTGGTTCAACAGCCATATATACAGGATATTATACAGAAATTATCTACTTGCTTTTGCAGGCCGGAACAAAATTTAAGCATTTTCCCTATTGCGATTCAAACACGTTAGTGCGAGGTTTGCGATATGAAAAATGATGTAAATAATAATATGGAAAATGATAAATATTTGAATGAACAAAGTGATTTAAAGGCACAAACAACTCTCAAAGTTAAAACCATTCTGGTTGCTGAGGATGAGATTACTAACTACTTGTTTATTGAGACAGTGCTGGAAGATTCGGGATATCGTTTATTACATGCCTGGAATGGAAAGGAAGCATTGAACTTGTTTGGTTCCGAAGATGTTGATTTGATCATAATGGATTTGAAAATGCCGGTGATGGATGGATTCGAAGCTATTGAAAAAATAAGGGAAATAAATATTTTGTTACCTATAATTGCTCACTCGGCATATGATTATTTTGATACAAGAAAAAAGGCGCTGGAAGCAGGATGTACAGCTTATTTACCAAAACCTGTCCATCATGAAAAGTTAATGGATATGGTAGATGAGGTGTTGAAAAAGAGTAAATAACATTATAGTCTCAGCTGTATAGAATAATAGAATTCAAAACATTAAATAACAATCCTGAAAGAATGCTTTAATTCTGGTAACTGTAATATTTTTTTAAATCATTTAAATATGGGGCATCCGGTAAAAAAAGTTTTTCTTGTAGAAGATGAACCAGAGATTGCAGCATGGATAAAAAACAAAATGGAAAGATTCATTAATCTGGATCTCATAAACTGGTGTGACAGATTGGACGGCACCTATGATCTGCTTTTACAAGCTTCTCCCGATATATTGATTCTGGATCTCAAATTGCCTGATGGTAATGGTCTTGATCTTCTTAAAGAGATAAATAAGAATGATTTGAATATCAAAGTGTTTGTATTATCTGTAAATAGCGTAGCCAGAAACGCCTGCTTAAGAGCTGGTGCAGATTATTTCTTTGATAAGGCATCAGAAACTGATTATTTTCTTGAAAAATTATCAATCCTTTAGTGAAGGTTATATGCATCGAGAACTGTTATTACTTTTTATTTTTTGTGAATCACACTGATTTTTTTTGTAACACATTTTTTGCCTGAACATACTTTCAAAAAGTATACTCCATTTGTAAAAGTTGAAATATCTATCCTGATTAATTGATTTCTTTGTGATTCAATATTAGATAAATATACCCTTTGACCCACTGAGCTGACCAGAGATACAGTCGTTGTATTGTCTGCTGATTCCGGAAGTTCAATCATTAAATAATTATCTGCCGGATTTGGATATACCTGCAGCTTGTCGAGTCCTTTATTCAATGCAGATATATAGTCGCTTACAATAATTGAAAATTCTGTCGATGCTGATAGATTCGTCCCGTCAGTAGCTATCAACTTGATAGTTAATGAATCATATGTTCTGGGGTAAATCAGAAAAGACAAGTTGTTTGGATTAAAACTAATCCAGTTGGGAAGTGGTTTCCCGTTAACTAACTCGGCACTATAGGTAAGTTGGTCATTTTTGTCCTCATCTGTAAACGTATTTGCTGGCAATATAGTATAAAATAATTCGTTAATCTTTATTGTTTTGTCGCTTACCGGAAGATTGACTATAGGCTGGTCATTAACATCAGAAATACTTATTGGTATAAGCTGCTGAATATTGTTGCCTGAAAGATCACGCTTATTTACCAGTATTGTTTTCAAACTATCTTTTTCATAGTTAAAAGAGAATTTAGAATATACTTTGTTTTCTTTTACCCTGAAGTTGGTATTGTCAAAGATACCCCAGCCTCTTACAAGGCTGAATTCATTCTCTTGCGAAGATTCAAATGATATTACCGGTATACCTGCACCTGCAGGTTGATTTTCATTTACAGTCGTACTAATCGGTTTTATTTGTTGGCCGACACCTGGTTTACTGTACCAATGGAGAATCCAGCCTGGTGCAGAATGTTCTGAAACCGGATTAAACCTAAAATGAAGATTGTCGGAAGGAAGGGTGATCATTTTATCAGGGTTTACTTCTGAAATGCAAAAAGGCTTTAATGTTGATCCTTCCGATGAGTAGAAAAGGGTATCTCCATTGGCTAACTGAAACTGATCAAGAATAAATGTGACTGAATCGGAACCGACAGGTGAAATACTATAATCAATTGGGGTTTGCATATAATTTTCTTCCGGGCCACCGAGATCAGTGAATGTACCATTATTTTGCCTGTTGCCACAAGCACTGAATTTTTCTTTCAGCAAATTCCATAATTTCTGTTTGTCTCCGTCATAGCCCAGTGCCCAAATGCCGATTCCTGCAAGATTTAGGGCTTTTACCATATCGTACTTGAAGGCAAGGCTTACTTCATCATCATACCAGCATTGATGCCATGTTGTCCCATTTTTATATGTATAGTAGGGAACAGAACTGTTGATTTCCCAGTGTCGCCCATACAGTGTGGCGCGGTCAACTGCTTTGTCATAGAGTACAGCTTTTCCCGTTCCCAGTGTATATGATCCTAAAGTGGTGTCTTGCACAGGCCAGTCATATCCATAATACGGTAACCCCATACACATTTTGCCCGGAGGAATTCCCTTGTCAAGATAGGTGATGGCGGAGTTAGTGACATCATAGGCCTGCCATATCTTACCACTGTTTTTTGGAGATACTGGTCCTGCAATACCAGAGGATTTCCAGTAATATTCATAACCCATAATAATGAAAATATCCACTTTGTTTTGCAGAACAGGAATATCAAATACATCGTTCCAGTCAACGGCGGGTAAAGCAACAGATACAACAGAGCCGGGGATTTCTTCGTGAAAACGGTCGCATAAATTGACCATAAACTGAGTGAAATTCGCCTTTTGAGAGGAAGGGATTAATTCAAAATCAATATTTACTCCATCAGCATTTCTGTATTGGACAAGAGAAATGAGACTGTCTATAAGCGTCTGGCGGGCAACCGTATTCTCCAGAAACAAGGCATGTGAAGAAAAAAGAGTCACAGTAAGACTCACCCGTGTTCCTGCTTCTTTGGCCATGTCAACAAGACTGGTAGTCTTCCAGAAATAAATATTATTATAACTCCCGGTAACCGGATTTACCTCGTAGGAAAAATATGCTATATCCGAAAGCTGACTGTAATCATAGGATTCATAGGCCGTTCCCATCCAGTAAGGATGCCAGCCAAATACAATCTTATTAGTACGGCACGTATCAGTTGTCTTTAACCGGTGTGGAGTGATATCCTGTATCCTGTTCCAGTCTTCTTCCGTTTTTATTCCCGGATAATCTGAAAACTGCTCATTTTGGAGTTGATGCACTGATGGATGCTGCTGTCCGATGGCAACCGGAGTTGCAAGTAGTAAACAGATTATTATCAAGATAAATGATTTATGTAAAAATCTGAAAATTAAAGTAATAGTTTTATATTCCATAGTCACAAAATAGTTATCAGCTTTATATAAAACTAATTCATTTTATCGAATTTTACCTGATTTCGATTGCTTCGTGTTGTAAATGCTGGTTTTATGTTATTTTTTTGTATGAAAATTTTGGCAACAACGCAGTTACCGGACATTATGGACAGACAATATTTAAACACTTTATTCCGGAAAACATATTACATCTTATTTACAAGTAAATTATATTGAACTAATATACTATTCAATAGATGAGAAGTATAAAATTATTTATATTTAAACCGAAATTATAAAAAAGTGACAATCATGATATAACCAGTATTAAAATGATATACTTTTGGAATTGACCTGATTCATTTGACCCGGATGAATTTATTACAAACAGATTCAGGCAGCAATATTTTGGAAAAAGACCTTACTCCGGTTATAAACCGGGAGAATATTATTATTTCATTCTGTTATCACTGATGACTGAAAGCTAAGCAATTATATTAAAAAATGAAAGATAAAGATCAAATTATTAAGGAATTAACTGAGCAGTTGAATCAATTTGAAAGGAAGGCCGGTATTTTCCAATTGATCGCTGATCGTTCCAATGACTGGGAAATATTCAGGGATCCGTCTGGTAAAATTGTTTACATTAACCAGGCGTTTGAAAGAATTACAGGTTTTAAGAGCGAGGATCTCCGGAACCGTAAGATTACAGAAAAAGAGTTTGTCCATCCGGATGACTGGCATTTTGTATTAGAAAAGATCAGAAAATCTGTTAGTCAGAATCTTGTTCAGAATCTTGAGTTTAGAATCATAACAAGCGATAAGCAGGTTCGTTATGTCAAACATTGTTCTCAACCAGTTTATGTTGGAAATGAATTTTCAGGCATCCGCACAAGTGCCAGGGATATATCAGATAATAAGAAATTTAAAGAACTTCTCCGGCTTGAAAAAAAACTGAAAGAAAATCAGGAAAAAATAAAAAGCTTCTTTGAAGATGATCTAACCGGGGATTTTTTACTTGATACCAACGGGGAAATACAGGATTGTAACTTAGCGTTTTTAGACATATTTGGTTATAAAAAGAAAAATGAAATTGTCGGGAAAAACATATCAGTTTTATATGAAGATGCCTCCGAATTCGAATCAACAAAGAAAATTTTAAAGAAAAATAGATTTATAAGAAATCAGGAGTGCATAAGAAAAACTAAAGAGGGTAATGTTATTTACGTAATAGAAAATAAGGCTGCTACTTTACGTAAAGATGGAGGTATAAAAGAAATCAAGGGATATCTGTACGATATTTCAGACAGGATCAGGAGTGAACAGGAATTAATCAAAGCTAAAGATAGAGCAGAAAAAAATCAAGAATCTCTGGAAGCCCAAAATAAAGAATATGCTGCATTAAATGAGGAATACCTGAATGTCATCGAAGAGTTGGAAAGTTCCAGGGATCATGCTGAGGAAGCCAGGGAAAAATTCCAACGTTTCTTTGAAGATGACTTAACGGGTGATTTTTGGCTGGATCCTGAAGGAATTGTCCTTGACTGCAATCCCGCTTTTTTAAATATTTTTGGTTATAAAGATAAAAATGAAATAATCGGAAAAGAAATAACTATTTTCTACGAGGATCCCGCTGAATTTGAGAGCATAAAAGAAAAGCTTCAACAATCAGTTGTGCTGAAAAATTATGAAACGGTACGGAAATGTAGAAATGGCAATTTAATTTATGCCATCGAAAACAAGGTGGCTTCTTTTGACAGGAAAGGGAACATAAAGGATATTAAAGGTTACCTCTATGATATTACAGGAAGTAAGAAGGCTGAACAGGAGTTGATTATCGCAAAAGAAGAGACAGAAAAAAATGAAAAATTTCTGGAGGAACAAAACCAGGAATATGCGGCTTTAAATGAAGAATATCTTACACTCATTGAAGAATTGCAACGAGCAAAAGATATAGCAGAAGAAAGTGAGAGAAATCTCAAAGCAATCAATGATGAATATGAGGCTCTGAATGAAGAATTAAAACAAACAAACGAAGAACTTTATATGGCAAAAGAAAAGGCAGAGGAAAGCGACCGGTTAAAAACTGCATTTCTGCAAAATATGTCACATGAAATCAGGACTCCCCTGAATGCTATATATGGTTTCGCCGGAATGCTGGAAAAGCCCGAAATTTCCCCTGAAAAACGCAAAAGCTTTATTTCGATTATTCAAAACAGCAGCAACCAGCTTATCGCTATTGTTTCTGATATCCTCACTATCTCTTCACTGGAAACAAAGCAGGAGAAAGTTGATATAAGTAAAATCTGTATTAACGATTTAATTGTTGATCAACTGGCTGTTTTCAAACCTCAGGCAATCAATCAGAACCTCGCGTTGTATGCAAAACAGCAACTTACCGATGAACAATCGGTGGTTTATACCGACAAAACCAAGGTTACCCAGATACTTTCTAATCTGATTACGAATGCTTTAAAATTCACTCATGAAGGTTATATAGAATTTGGATACAACCTGGCAGATAATAACCTTGAGTTTTATGTAAAAGATAGTGGAATTGGTATTAAAGAAGAACTACAGAGGAAAATTTTTGATCGTTTTCGTCAGGCGGATATGTCTACCAGCAGGAAATATGGTGGAAACGGTTTAGGTCTGTCCATATCTAAAGGTCTGGTTCAGTTGCTTGGGGGCGATTTGAGAGTTGAATCCCGACCTGGTGAGGGAGCTGTATTTTACTTTACTATTCCGTATAAGCCGGCCCGGGAGTTTAATTCTCCTTCTAAACCGGTGCCGGAATCGAAAAATAAAAGAACCGTTTTAGTAGCCGAAGATGAAGAATACAATTATCTTTTTATTGAAGAGTTGCTGAATAATGCTGATGTAAAATTAATTCATGCCAGGGACGGTAAGCAAGCGGTGGATATTTGCCGGGATAATAATGATATTGATCTTGTACTGATGGATATAAAAATGCCTGTTATGGATGGAAAATCTGCCGCGCAGCTGATAAAGGAATTTCGCCCTGAATTGCCTGTAATTGCCCAAACTGCTTATGCCCTGGAACAG
>DASQZP010000421.1:0-2848 GCA_035638655.1 Bacteroidales bacterium | reverse complement strand
CACAGGTCAAAAAATCCCCGCTTCTCGTACCTCTAAGCTTGCACGGTCTTTTTTGCCCTTCCCCTACGCCGACCCTTCTGTTTTATTTTTTGTCATAGTTTTTGTGCCACCGCACTTGCAGCACATTGCTTTTTTATTTTCAATTGAAATGATTTTAGCGGTAAAATAAAAAATCAAAGAGCTGCCCGGACACACAAACAAAAACCTACGCCAAAAAATAAAACCCAAAGCTAAGTTACATAATACGAGTTATAGGTTCGCTTCGCACACTTTTTGAGTTGATTATTTTGATTAAGGTAAAAAGTGTCGCTATAACAAGTATTATGCAAAATAGCCCCACAATCCACGCACCCCGACCCACGCCAACGCTGACAAACAGCACATTAAAAAATCACACGAGCTGACCCTCCAACCGAAATTTTTTAAAGAGCTGTTTGCTGCCCCAAAAGCGGTAGCAAAAGTTTTACAAACCTTTGCTGAGTATCTATCCACCAAAACCCCGACCACCACCCCAAAGAGTGGCGGTGCTTATTAGCCCAAAAGAAATAAAAAGAGCAGCAAATGTAAGTTCCAGGCTGACAAAGAAGCAAGGGTATATAAACAGCTCCGTTCCTCCGCTGCCCTTGCATCTTTGCACCCTTCCACTTGATGAATGGCTTTCTTTTTTTTCCTTTTTTCTTTTGGGAAAATAATTAGTGGTGTGTAGTGGTTAAATAATGGCACAGAACCCCTTAAACCGAAACCTTAGGCAACCAATTAGCAAAGTGGAATTTTAGGGCAAAAGGAAACGAAATAAATGGAAAGTGCGTTGGCATCGTGGGTTTATGCCGTAGTCTTTTGAAATAAAATTACACGGGGCTTAAATTTGCTCTGAGGGCTTTGGTTTATTGGTTTTCAATCAGAAACCCTGTTTTTAAATCAACGAAAAAATACGGACGTTCAAATTATGTACTGCTGTTCCATCGGAGCGAGTGGGTCGGCTCGTGGGGCTATTTTGCATAATGTTATTATAGGGCACATGAAAGTACAATCATTTATACCGCTGAAAAATATGTGACCCTATAATGCCACATTATGTAAATATAGCTTTGGGTGGTTTTACCTGCCTGGCGGCAGACAGGTCTGTGGGTCGGCTTTTATAGCTCTTTGATTTTGGCTTTTACCTTTAAAAATTAATCAACCTAAAAACAAAAGCAATGTGCTGTAAATAGCGTTGGAAAAGGAAAACCACAGAAGGGCTGGCGTGGGGAGTAACTTAAAATGTTGGGTTGGTGCCGCAGCTTGCCCATTTTAAGTTATGTGGGAATACCTATATTTTTTCTTTCAAATGAAAAGTTCAAATGAAAATAAAAAGTGTATTTTTGATGGAAATGGGTTGCCTAAAACTTACATATTACCAAGAAGAACCAACGCTAAAAGTTGTGCATAGAGCCGATGAACAGCAGGAAAAAGTTGTACAGTGGTTTTTAAGTGTTGACCCATTGGCAGAGAAGTTTCCGAGTATTAGTTCTTATGCTTATGTGGCAAATAATCCGTTAAATGCTATTGACCCAGATGGGCGTGAGATTAAATTAATACTGGGTAGAGATAAAAACGGAACTGTCACCCAGATGGTAACTTATCGAAATGGAAATTTATATAGTTCTGATGGGACGGTATACAATTCTAACAAGCCTTTTGCGTTAACCGTGCAGTATACATTGAAATCTCTTTCAGGAATGAAAAATGAAACTGTTAGAAGCGTAGTTAATCAATTAGAAACAAGCGATAATATACATTATATTGAGCAAGACCCATACGGGGGTGATAGAGTTTCGCCAGTTGCAGGGCAGTGGCATGCAGCTAATGAAGGAACTGGTGTAGATACCCATATGAAGTTGACTCTTGATGGTGAACCAATTGAAGGAGACTTGGAGACCTCTCCCGAGACGACTTTAGGACACGAATTAAAACATGCATACGATTTGGACCAGGGTAATTATAAGGGGCAAATGGAAATATCCCCTTCAAATAAAAGTCCAAAGGAAATAAGTGCAGTAAACTTTGAAAATAAGATACGGCATGAAAGAGATATGGAGATAAGAACCTCCTACGGCAATAAAGAAATTGATAAAACAAAACTAGAAGACCCTTCAAAATAGAGATGAGATATTTTTGTTTAATACTATTGGTGCTTGGGAGTTGGGTGAACAATAAACCAAAGTTTAGTGAGAACTTTATTTTGGAATTGAATGCCAAAAAAGATTTTGACATTATTGTTTGCCTCCCAACCATAAATAATGGCGATACATTAACCATAGGAACTACCAATACACTTTTATACAATTCATTTTTACTTAAAGAGTGTCAAGATACTTTGTCGTTTAAAAATTATTTGCATCAACTGCTCAACAAAATAGTTGTTGTGGATTCTAATTCACTTGAAGATTATTTTATATGCAATAAAACCAGAATAGATACACTTCAGGAAGAAAATGGCTTTGATTATTTAAAAAGTAATTTTGTTGTCCAAAAGAAAGAGAATCAGTTTGTTCCTATTGACGGTCTTACACAGCTAGAAATATATAGCTTAGTAAGAGTATTCTTTAATGAAGAATATATTATTGTTTTTGATGACTACTCGGGTAATTTTATATTCAATGATAAGGGGTACAAACAAAAATGATTTACAAGAATTATTATACCAAAAAGCCCCAAACGGGGCTTTTTGTTTTATAACAAACCTGCAGCTTTAAGCAGCTTGTCAAGTTCTTTATCGGAAATATTTTCTTTGTCGCCTTTGTCAAAAATAGAAAGTAAGAAAACAGAACTCGCAACAATTTTAACACAGGATATCACACGGCTGCCA
>DASQZP010000420.1:0-2187 GCA_035638655.1 Bacteroidales bacterium | reverse complement strand
AGAATCAAAGATCAAAAAAGACTTCTTGTTTTTTGAGCAACATCTTTCCGGTGTAAGATCTTTCAAAATGGCAGTCCTGCCGGGGAAAAACCGAAAAATAAATGATTTGGATGTATTGACAGAAACCGAAAAACTACACGAATATCTTAAAACTATTCCTGAAGTTGGTATTGTTTTCTCCCCGGTAACCGAATATAAAACAATGAATAAAATTTTTTATGGAGGGGCAGGTAATAAATACAGGTTACCAAAAACACAGCGAGAAGTGCAAAAGCTGGATGTAATGATTAAGTCTTATAAAAATGCGGCTTTACGAATGACAAGCATTGACAATAGTAAAGGAATAATTTCAGCACAGATTAAAGACATAGGTTCAAAAAACATGGAACTATTAAATAATAAGATTAACAGATGGATAAGAGAAAATATTGATTCTGAAATTGTCATTTTTAAGCAAACGGGAATTTCATTTCTTTTCGATAAGAGCAATAATTCGCTGAAGCGAAATATGGTAATCAGCCTCGTATTTGCATTTGTAATTGTAAGCCTGATAATGGCCTTACTTTTTAAAAACATCAAACTATTAATTATATCATTAATCCCTAATGTTTTTCCTCTACTGATAGCTGCCGGAGTAATGGGGTTTACCGGTCTCATATATAATGCTTCTACAGCAGTCGTGTTTACTATCGGTTATGTAATAGCAGTGGATAATACTATTCATTTTTTAAGTCGTTTCAGAATAGAATTTAAGCGTTCTTCTAATACCCGGGAAGCAATCAGGATGACTTTTCAAAAAACAGGGAAGGCGATCATTCTAACATCAATAATATTGTTTTTTGGTTTTCTTGTTTTATTCCGTTCCGAATTAAAAGGGGTTTTTGCACAGGGGGTACTTTTTTGTTCGATAGCAGTGTCAGCCCTGTATGGCGATGTATTATTACTACCTGTGTTGATTTATAAATTTTTCAGAAAGTAAAATTCTATGATTTTTATGATTAAATTCCCCTGCTGCCTGGTAATTTAAAAAAGTAATTTGCGGCCCATATTCAGTATCTTTTCATGTGGCTATAAGTAATGTCTCTCTTTTAACCACATCAGCGTAGCCAGATTGTGGTAGAAAGCAGGCGGGTTGATGCTGTTCGGATCGTTGGCCTGTTGCCTGTTATGGATGTTTTCTGCCCACCTCCTGAGTTGCTGGTGATCGATCAGATCAGCGGCCACGTCCTTATTAGCTTCAAGAAATTGCAGAATATGCTCATAATCCCTCTCAAACCGGGCAAATACTGTTGGGATGGTTGCCCCGCTTTTGTCGGCCCGCCAGCGGATTGTTTCCGGCACCCAGTCGTATACCGCCCTGCGATACAGGTATCGACCGGTTCCGTTTTTCACTTTAAGTGAAGCAGGAACAGAGAGGTGAAACTGCTGCAGACGGATGTCCTGCAGGGGATAACGGTACTCGAGGCCCCGTGCTGCTGCTGCCAGGTAGCAATATTCGAGCCGCTGGGAGACATGCGCGTGTGTCATTCTTTTGTATTGCCGCATTTTCACACTGTCATCATCCGGGAACCGCACACGGCTGAAATATCGTTGTGCAATGTCGAATTTATTGATTGCTTCGGAGGTAAGTGCCAGGTTTTCAAACTTCACTTTCCGCCAGTCGTAACTTTCCGGCATCAGGCGACTGATCAACCGGTAAACAGGAGGTATTTCCCTGCCGGTCCATAAAGCAAGGAAACGCTTCGCTTTTTTCAGTTTATTACTGGAGGCCCGGCTATCAATCTCTTGCCACAATTGCTTATAGTTTCGTTCGGTAGTTAGTTCGTTCATAAAACCTGCTCCCTGATAGGTAACACCCTCGTCGCCCCCGAATCCGGAAAGCAGGATGGTACTGCCTGATTCTCCTGCCTGGTCATACAGCGCATCAGAGTATACCTGGAGTGATTGCTGGAACAGGCTGCCCTGGATATGGAGTCCTTCCTCCAGGGCATTCAGAATGTCGCGATCTGCGGCTGTGATATACCAGTGATCATGAATGACTGCATGTTGCAGCACCTGTTCGATAAATATTTTTTCATCTTTTGGGAAGACATCAGCAGTATCCTTCTCCGGCGGGTGGGCATGTGAGAATGTCTGAAGGGATCGCCCCTCCTGACTGAGTAACCCGGCAGCAACAGCAGCAATCAC
>DASQZP010000419.1:0-6055 GCA_035638655.1 Bacteroidales bacterium | reverse complement strand
TCTTAGTTTTATCTGTTACCGCCTTTAGCCAGGAAGCGACAGGAGACAATGATTTTCAACCCTCAGGCAAACCATTGCTGAAAATATTCACCAATGTACACGATGTTTTTACTGAAGACGGAAGTGCCCCGGCATTTGAAGTAACCCGGGCCTATTTCGGATACGGCTATGATTTCAGTCCGGCTTTCTCTACAAAAATCACTCTTGATGTGGGTGATCCTGGTGATGGGAAATTGCATGAGACCATGTACCTGAAAAATGCTTTATTACAATACTCAAAGAACAACCTGACAGTCAATTTCGGACTGGTAGGCACCCACCAGTTTGGTGTACAGGAAAAGTTCTGGGCGCACCGGTATTTATACAAGTCATTCCAGGATGCTTACGGTTTCGGCGCCAGTGCCGATCTCGGCGTAACTGCGTCTTACGATATTAGTGATGCGGTGTCTGTTGATGCCTCAGTACTGAATGGGGAAGGCTATAAAAACCTGCAGAACGACAGCGTATTCAAAACAGCCATCGGGCTGACAGTAAAACCTGCAGAAGGATTAACCCTGCGTGGATATTTTGATTACCTGCCCGGTGATGCCGCCCAAACAAGTCTCGCCACTTTTGCTGGTTATGCAAACAAAGAGTTTAGTCTGGGTGTTGAATACAATTTACAAAACAACCACAACAGGGTGGATAATCACGAACTTTCAGGAATCTCGGCTTATGGTTCTTATAACCTGGGGAAAAAAACATCAGTGTTTGCCAGGTATGATAACCTGACCTCCAATAAAGTTTCAGGAGTACCAGCTGCCTGGAATATTGCCGACGACGGCCAGGTTTACATTGCAGGTATTGAATTCAATCCGGTGAAAGGAGTAAAAATTTCTCCCAATTTCCAGGGTTGGTCACCGGCACTTGAAGGGGCTCCATTTGTGTCCAGCATTTATTTAAACCTGGAACTGAAGTTTTAAAGATAACATAGAGATAATATTGTTATAACATACAATTAATTGCACCATTGTAATTTTGTAAGACATTTTAAAAAAAAGACAAAAATGAAAAAGTATTTAATTATCCTTGTTGTTGCAGCGATTGCTTTTACCGGCTGTAACCAGTCATCCAAAAAAAAGAGCGGCAGTACAGGATCAGATATTACCCTGACAGCTGCAGGGGCAACTTTCCCGATGCCCTTTTATAACCAAATTTTCAGTGAATACCAGAAAGAAACCGGCGTGCAGATCACCTATGGTGGCATAGGTTCCGGTGGTGGTATCCGTTCACTCAAAGACAAAGTAGTAGACTTTGGAGCTACTGACGCATATCTTTCTGACAAACAGGAGGAAGAAATGCCAGCACCAATCGTACATATGCCAACCTGCATGGGTGCGGTTGTTATCGCTTATAATCTTCCGGGTATCGACAGTATTAAACTGGATTCATCACTTATGGAAGGTATATTCATGGGTAAGATTACCAAATGGAACGATCCGCTTTTACAGGCAAACAATCCCGGCGTTGATTTCCCGGATATGGATATTTCCGTTGTACACCGTTCAGACGGCAGTGGTACTACTTTTATCTTCAGTGACTATATGTCAAAAGTTAGTCCTTCCTGGAACGAACAAATTGGTCGTGGTAAATCACTCAACTGGCCCGTAGGTATGGGTGCCAAAGGAAACCCCGGCGTGGCCGGCACCATAGGACAGACTATTGGGTCAATTGGTTATATCGGTTCTGAATATGCCTTTGCTCAGGATATTTCTTTTGCCAACCTGAAAAATAGTTCTGGAAAATATATCAAACCCACCGCTGAAAGTATCAGTGCTGCTGCTAAAGGCGAAATACCTTCCGATACCCGCGTAATGCTGACCAATTCAAACGATCCACAAGCTTATCCGATCAGTGGATTTACCTGGATCATTTTGTATAAAGAACAGAATTACAACGGCAGGTCGAAAGAACAGGCCATGGCAACCCTGAAACTGCTGAACTGGGTATTAAGCCCCGAAGCACAAAAAGTAACCACCAAAATTCACTATTCTCCATTGCCACAAAAAGCTGTTGAGCTGGCTAAGGAAAACCTGAAATCGGTTACATACGACGGGAAACCATTGCTTTAATATTATTTTTCAACCTGCCCCTTTATGTATTAAAAAATAATCGGGCAGGTTTTTTATTCTTTTAGCAGAAAGGCTTGTACACTGCATGAACGGAGAGAAGATTACCAGGATTATACTTATTTTTGCAGCAGCAATAATTGTACTGATAGCAGGAGGAATGGCCTGGTCTCTTTTGAGCGGGTCAATTCCTGCGTTTAAGGAGTTTGGTTTAAAATTTATAATCTCAACAGACTGGAACCCTACCGAGGGAAAAGAAGTATACGGTGCCCTGCCTTTTATTGCCGGAACGTTGCTTACTTCGATCCTTGCACTTATCATCTGTTTCCCGATGGCTTTTTCAACCTCTCTTTTCCTTGGTGAATACTTCAAAGGCAAAAGGGTGGCAGGCATACTGGGAACACTGGTGGATCTGCTTGCCGGAATTCCTTCCATCGTTTATGGCCTGTGGGGCTTTTATGTACTGAAACCGTTTATTGTTCATCTGGGGTTGAACCAGAACGGCCTGGGTATTTTCACAGCCTCTCTTATACTGGCCATCATGATCATTCCTTATGCAACCTCACTCAGTACAGAAATTATTTCTATGGTTCCCCGCGAACTGAAGGAAGCAGCCTATTCACTTGGCGCAACACGCCGGGAAATGATCATGAATGTTACACTCCCCAATGCCAGCTCAGGAATTGTGGCCAGCTATGTACTTTCCCTGGGACGTGCCCTGGGAGAAACAATGGCAGTTACCATGCTGATCGGAAACACTAATGTCATTCCCAAAGGAATTTTCAGCACAGGCAATACCATGGCCTCGGTGATTGCCAATCAGTTTGGTGAAGCTGAAGGATTAAAACTTAGTTCTCTTATTGCTATTGGCTTGTTGTTATTCCTTATCACGGCACTGATCAATTATATTGGCAAGTGGGTAATGAAAAAGCTCTATTGACAGAAGAAGAAATTTACAGGTGAAAATGCTCCGGGCGCAAACATTAAATATTAAGATTTTATAATGCAGGCATTTAAAAATAAAGGTGACAGATTAAGGATTAAAAAGGATCGTATTTTCTACGGATTCGTCATCTTCTTTGCCCTTTTAACAGTTTCTCCGTTAATTCTGATCGTTTTTAAGCTGGTCAGGGAAGGAATCGGCCAGATAAATTTTGATTTTTTCACCCAAAACCAGCCAAATACATTTCAGGCCATGGTAGCCATTAAAAATGGAGAAACGATCCCCGGGGGTATTGCCAATGGCATTGTTGGAACATTACTCATGGTGGTGCTTGCTTCGGTAATGGCTATTCCCGTAGGCGTATTAACGGGTGTCTATCTTTCAGAAAATCAAAATTCCCGGTTTGCTTCAATGGTAGGATCAATCTCAGACGTTTTGCAGGGCGTGCCTTCCATTGTACTTGGTGTAATTTCCTATCTCTGGATCGTCAAACATGTTACAAATGGTTATTCGGCCCTGGCCGGCAGTACTTCTTTGGCTATCATGATGCTTCCCCTGATCGTACGATCGACAGAAGAAACACTTAAAATGATACCCGTTTCCTACAAAGAGGCGGCTTTTGCTCTGGGAGTGCCCTATCACCGTGTAATTCTAAAAGTTCTGCTGCCCTCAAGCCTGAGCGGACTGCTTACCGGCATACTGCTTTCACTCTCAAGAATACTGGGAGAAACAGCACCACTGATGTTAACAGCACTGGGCAGTTCCATGATCAATCTTGATATAACCCAACCCACGAGCGCAGTTCCTTTACTAATCTGGGAGTTTTACAACAATCCAAATATGGTAAGTTTAATCTGGAGTTCATCATTATTTCTTATGGGACTTGTTCTTTTTTTCAATATTATTGCAAAAAGGATGGCCAAAAAATGGAAAATACAGTAACAGATGAATGAAGCAATAATAAGTATCGATTCTCCGCTATTATCAATAGAAAAAGTATCTATCTCTTACGATTCGGGGAACCCGGCTGTAAAAGATGTTAGTGCAGGTGTAAAGAAAAACAGCATTACCGCGATTATGGGGCCTTCCGGTTGCAGCAAAAGCACACTGTTGCGGGCCATTAACCGCATGCACGAGTTATATCCGAATACGCAGGTAGAAGGAAAAATCTCACTGGATAGCCAGAATATTTTTGAAATGAGTCCGATTGAACTGCGCAGAAGGATTGGAATGGTATTTCAGCATCCCAACCCATTTCCTACCATGAGCATCTATGATAATGTCATTGCGGGCTATAAGCTTAACGGAATTAAGCTCAAAAAGAGCAGAAAAGATGAAATCGTTGAAAAATCATTGCAGGAAGTTACGCTTTGGGAAGAAGTAAAAGATGCCCTGTTTAAAAAGGGTACTTTCCTTTCGGGCGGCCAGCAGCAACGTCTGTGTATTGCCCGTGCGCTGGCATTCAAACCGGACATCATCCTGCTGGATGAACCAACATCTGCCCTCGATCCCATCGCCACAACAAAAATTGAAGATCTGCTTGTGGAGCTGAAAAATGATTATACCATCGTGATGGTAACCCATAATATGTCACAGGCAGCACGTATTTCTGATTATTCGATGTTTATGTACCTGGGAGAACTGATTGAATACGGAAAAACCAAAATCCTGTTTTCAAATCCGGTAGATAAACGCACAGAGGCATATCTGACAGGAAAATTTGGCTGAGAATGCATTACTGTATGAATAGAAAAATAATATTGAACAGTAATAATCAGGTTGTTTTATCAAAAAATATGAAAAGACAATTTGTAAAATATTGTAACTTGTTGCAGCAGTAGTAACGCAAGCGTTATTATAACACTAATATTGTTGATGCAGGTTTCGGAACTTCAGACAAAATAACATCATGTACTGATGCCGGAAAAAGAAAGTTACCAAACAAAAAATAAAACCCGGATATGAGCATTAAAAAAGAATCAGCTATACAGGCAATTACACAGGACATGAAAACATTTTCAACCCTTACGCTGGAACAGCTGAATCACTTCATGGAAATCATAGAGGCTGGTAAAGCAAAGATTAACAAGGAGACTCTAAGGGTAATGGAAGAAATAGAAGATAAACTTGATAAATATGAAGTTAAAATCAGCGACCAGGTCATCAATACCATCACCCTCTATAATCCTGTTGCTTCCGACCTTAGAAAGGTAATGTCGGCATACCGTCTTTCCGATTACCTGGAACGGATCGGCGACCTCACTTTCAGTAGCATCAATCATATTCAGCAGATCAAAAGCCAGGAAATGTTCGGAAAGTTTACCAAACTGCTTGAAAAAATGCTCAATACCAGTATTGAAATGGTTAAAAGAGCAATCATTTCCTATAATTATGCTGACAAAGAATATGCAGTGTGGGTAATTGAAAATGACGAACGGGTAGATAAGCTGCACCAGAAGCTTGTAGAAAGGCTGGTGAAAAAGGGTGATGCGGAAAAGGACATCAAACAGCTGATGATTACCTTTCTAAGCATTCGTAACATCGTTTCCAATATTGAACGGATTGCCGACCAGGCTACAAATATAGCAGAAGCAGCCATCTATTCATTTGAAGGAATTGATGTAAGACATAAGAAAGAACTGCCGGATGATTTCTTATAAACCGGTTGTAGGATTTGTGCAATTTGTTATAAAAGATCTGATTACAAGACTGAAGACTGAAAATATTAAAACTGGAATGATCTTGGGTATTGATCAATAATTAGAACACATACCCGTGAAATTATATAAGCTACCTCATTCCAATATAAACAGACAAATGAATTAATACGATTATATCATGCGGGTTAATTTAAATTACAAGCGGAAATTATTTCTATATTTTTTTGTAGTGTTTGTGATTTTCACAATCATCATCGGGGCATTCCAGTATGACCGTGAAAAACAATACAAGACCGGACAGCTCGAAACAACACTCAACATCTACAATGAGCTGGTTCATAATT
>DASQZP010000418.1:0-2546 GCA_035638655.1 Bacteroidales bacterium | reverse complement strand
ATAAATTGATTTGTAATGAAGGGCGTCTTTCTGAATGAGAGCGCCCTTTCTTACTGCAGTTTACTGTATTTTACCCACTCCAAACCAATTGGTGATAAATATCAATAATTTCTATGTTTTAAAACAAATACAGTTGAGTACTTTCTTTTTAACACAACTGAAAAATAATTATTTATGCTGTTTTACTTATATTGTTAAATGTTAGCAACCTACCTGTTATTTTGTTTAACATAGAATTTATTGGTATTTTGCGACCCTTTAAAAATGGACTTTTTAGGATTCATTAAATAATAAACAAATAAAATTCAGTAAAAAACTATGTCATTTTAAGAGCAGAATGATTAGAGAAGATATTTATATGATTTGAAGGGGTAGGCCTACACAAATATACTTTTCATGAAATTTTTATTAAGGCTAAACCACTTTGAATAAAAGGATGGCTTGAAGCAAATGTACTTGGATTAACACAAATCCTTGTTCAAGGAAAGGTATGCTGTTTGGAAAAGTATATCTTATTTGAAATGGCATATTTTCAATAGGTTATAGAATAATTGTTTTTGTCATAAATAAGACGGTTCTGCTTTTCTTGTAGATAGATAAAATTTAATGTATTTAATGGTGGATGCCGAAAAACCTAAAGAGTAGGCGATAATATTAGAAATGATTTACTAAAATGAAAAAGTTATTAAGTTTATTTTCAGTTGTTGTATTATTAATGCTGGCAGGTTCCTGTAAAAAGGACGATGAAACCTCCTTGAATAAAACGGATCTGCTGTGTAAAGCTCCGTGGAAACTTACCGCAGCCACGATCGATCCTGCTTTTCCTATGCCTGATTTTTCAGGTAATACAGTATCAATTACTGATTTTTATGCCCAAATGGTAGATGACTGTTCAAAGGATGATACACAAAAATATAATTCAGATGGAACATTTACCTTTGATGAAGGTTCTGTAAAATGTGATTCTGAGACTCCGCAAACATCAACAGGTACCTGGACATTTAATCCGGATGAAACAATAATTACTGAAACCGATCCGGATGGAAGTTATAGCTATCATATGATCAAAATTACTGAAAATGAGATGCAGATATCTGAGGTCATGCCTATGGATGGTGTCAATTATACAATCACCATGACCATGAAACATTAATCATTTCTCCTGTTGATTGACAGGCGGTATTTTTATTTATCCGGAATTATTCTTAAGCTGTTTCATGGATCAAATAAAAATACCGCTTTTTTTATTTATATTTCTAAATGATACTGTTTTACTTGCTGGTATGATTTGATTTTCATACCATTTTCTAAATGAAAAAAAGAAGAAGAAAGGGAGCGGTTATAATTAAATGGAAAATTAAAAGGAGGCAAAGAAATGAATCGAATATTGTCTTTATACATGATTCCCGATACTCATATTGTTTTTTATACTTAGGTGAAGTAGAATTATTCTAAACTGATTCTTAAAACAAACTAAAATTATCCTTATATAGGTTTTTATTGCTTTTTAAAGTAGCCGTGACTGAATTTTCAGTAGTTTCAGATGGTTTTTTATCCTATGATTGAGTTATACTAATTAATAATAATCGAGCCAAAGTTTAATGATTACTTGAGATGGATAAAAGGTTACTATTGAATTAGTATCGCATTTTTGTATCGGATAAAAACAGTGAAACCTAAAAAACCGAAACGATATGAAAATACTTATAATTATTACGTTGTTTCTTTCAACTGGTCTGCTGGAAGGTCAACCGCTTTCATATAATCCCGGAGTTCATGTTATAGACAATAAAGATGTAAAAAACACAAAATTATTTTATTATAAGGTACGAAACTGGAGACTGAATATTGAGCGTCAGGTGACAGCAATTGATCCCGGAAAGATATCAACTCACCCACTGGGCGATGAAGTAGCCAGACGAATGTATCTGTTCGAAAATACTTATACCTATTTAAGTAAAGCTGCACCGGGGGCTTTTGCAGGAAATCTGGTTGTTAAAAAACCTGTTATATATAAAAGTGTCCGCAAAATTGAAAAATATATAACAAGGGAAAGCAAGAAAGGAAAAATAAGCCGGTTACAAGGAGCTGAAGAATTATGCAGGATCCTGGATTTTGCAATTGTCTTGCTGCATGAAGACACAACTGACTTTGAACGCTCATTACGAAAAGCTTCTGGTATGAATGATCTGATAACACTTTTTGATCAGATCAGGATACAATCATAATTAGATTTCGGGGCTTCTAAAAAACATTCTGAAAATCATACATATATCTTTTTTCGGGAAATATAAATTTTCCGGAGATGGAAGTGTATTGCCTTAATTGACCCAAATTAACCTTAACCAACCTAAAATTATTAATTATGAGAAAATTATTCTTTTTTTTGGGATTTTATATCCTAAGTATTACACTCTATGCACAAAATTTACAGATTTCCGGTAAAGTCACAGATGTGGAAGGACAACCATTGCCTGGAGTAAATATTCTGGAAAAGGGTACACAAAACGGGACTATCACATCTGCTGACGGGATTTATAGTATCA
>DASQZP010000417.1:0-2889 GCA_035638655.1 Bacteroidales bacterium | reverse complement strand
TTCTTTCGGGTGCTCAGGAATTAGAACTATTTACTCCGGATACCTTCCATCGCTTTCCCTATAAGAGCAGTTTACAGTATCGCCTGAACATCGCAGACACACCCGTGGTTAATGAATATTTTGAAGTGATCAGGCGAGGAATTAAGACGTTCTGTGAAAAGCAGCATCTGAACTTTCGGGATAGAAGACTCTGGGGTAATCATCAGTTCGGGGCGTTAATGACTCATGATGTAGACAGAGTAAATCGATGGACTATTCATGAAACAAAACTCCGCATAAAACAAATCCTTGGCTTTAAATCTTCTCCCTACTCAAGAAAACAAACTTTTCGTCTGCTTTTAGAATCCATACTCCGCATATTTCAGCATTATGAAAACGACCCTTATTGGACATTTGACTGGATTAAATCGATCGAACAGGAATATGGTGTAAATTCCACATGGTATTTTCTTCCTCAAAGAGAACTTCATGCTGATGCTTATTATTCTTTCACTGAGGAGCGGATCAAAAATTTGGTTGACTATCTGAGCTCGCAAGGTGATGAGGTCGGATTACATGCAACATATGCTTCTCCGGTCAATTATGAGGTGATGAAGCAAGATTTGGAGGCGATTACTACCCAACTGAATGTATCACCTTTGGGAATTAGGCAACATAGATTGAGTTTTGTTTATCCAACCACGCTTCAAATTTACGAACGGTTGAATATTACTTACGATACCAGTTGGAGTTTTGCAGAACACGTCGGTTGGCGCAATTCATATTGTCTTCCATTTAAACCGTATGATCTGGAAAATGATCGCATTATGGATCTTTGGGAAGTGCCTTTGTGTCTGATGGATAAAACAGCATTTGAATACCAGGATAACGGTTCGAAGGGAGTATACTCCCTTGCTGTAAACCTAGTCGACCAAGCAAAGATGTATCATGGTATGTTGGTACTATTGTGGCATAATCATTATTTTGACGAGATTAGATTCCCTGGAATCAAGAATCTTTATAAAGAAATATTCAATTTGATTGAAAAAAGCGATGCAAAATGGATAACACCAGGGAAAATTCTACAGGAATTTGAGAGCATCCCATTAAATTTCAGCAACACAGTTCTTAACATTAGCGCCGAGTAATTTGGAAATGTCATTTAAAAATGATGAGGTATATAATTTTTTTAAATATTCCAGTAAGCTCTTAACTCCTTTGGAAAATTATTTCATAGCACGGAGTGAATTTGTCTTGGACAATTATCCGCCAATTTTTATTATTGGTCCTCCTCGATCCGGGACAACTGTAATATACCAATCAATGATTAATTATTTTAATTTACCCTATATGAATAACCTTGTTGAACATTTTTATCGCGTACCTAATATTGGCGTACGAATAAGTTCAATAATGGGATTATATTGCCGGCAGGTTAAATACTCATCCCGGCATGGAAAAACTGAAGGACTTGCAGGCCCTCATGAAATTGGAAATTTTTGGTATCAATGGTTTCCTATACGCCAACACTATGCGGATGAACACACACTTTCTCCTAATTCTCGTCAGCAAATTAGACAGGTTGTAAATGCGTTAACATATTATTTCAGTCAATCCCTACTCTTTAAGAATGTTATGCATTCTGTGCGCATAAAAGCATTGCTAACCATTTTTCCCAATGCATTATTTATAGTGAGTAAACGGGATCCATTATTTGTAGCCCAATCCATTTATAAAATAAGATCATCATTAAATGATGAGACAAATTGGTGGTCCGTTATGCCAAATGAAATAGATTATCTGCTCAATAAACCATTGATTGAACAAGCATTATATCAGGTATATTATATTGAAAAACAAATTAGGCAAGATTTATATTTGCGTGAGGGGACGAATTTCGTTGAAGTTAAATATGAAAATTTAGAGGATGACCCTGTACAAGAATTTGAAAACGTGCATAATCTGTTAACAAATAATGGTATAAGTGTTCAATTACACAAACAACTGATTACTCCGATTCAAGTACAGAATGGAATAAAAATCGGTAAAGAGGAATTTGAACAGTTGAAATGGCTTACCAGAGAATTATTTTATGAATGAAAAAATTATCGAGTTTATTAATCAATCACCACAGCGTTCAATTTTTTCATATCCTTGGTGGCTGGAAGCCGTGACAGGAAATAATTACGAATATAAATACATTGAAAATGGAGGACATATTCAGTCTGTGCTTCCAATTTTCGAAACTACTAAATTTGGAATAAAAAAACTGACACCCCCTCCTTATACTCAATTTAATGGTCCATTATTACCAGAAATGAAAGGTAAATATGTTACTGGTCTCTCAAATGAACATCATATCTTAGAAGAAATTGCCCTCTATCTGGAGAAGTACAACTATATCAAAATTCGTTGTCATCCCCAGTTAACGAATTGGCTTCCCTTTTATTGGAAAAGTTATGAAGAGACCGCCCGTTATACGTATCTTTTGCCCGACATCTCAGATCCGGATTTGATCTGGGACAATATGCGCGGTAACATCCGTCGGGAAATTAGAAAAGCCAGGAAACTTGTTGAGGTAGAACAGACACAAGATGTCTCCGTATTATTACAATTGTATAAGAAAACATTTGTTCGGCAAGAGAAGAGTTTACCTCATCAGGAAGAAATGGTAAGACGAATTGTGTCGGCCTGTCAGGAGAGGGAACAGGGACAAATTTTGATTGCTGTCGATTCAGATAATAGAACCCACGCCGCGATCTTTCTGGTTTGGGACGACCGGATGGCCCATTACTTAATAGGGGGGGCTGAACCGGAATTACGAAATAGCGGAGCTCAGTCATTTCTTCTCTGGGAGGCCTTGAATTTTTTACAACCACAAGTGCGTATGTTTAATTTTGAAGGATCCAT